>PLDN01000067.1 GCA_003136185.1 Acidimicrobiaceae bacterium
CGGCGGGCCGACCCGGCAGAGCGGCGGCGCAGCCAATCCGCTCAGAGCAGCAACCGCTCCTGCACGGGGTGCGGACCGGGATCGGGTTGGGCCGGCGACGGGTGGGCCGCCGCGTCCGCACGCCGAGGCACTCTTCGGTCCGGGTCCGCCGGTGTAGCAGAAGGCGAGGGCGCCCGCGACGGGCGCACCCACTTCCAGGCCCCGGGACCTCCATCGATCCGATAACCCTCCCGGGTCTTGAGGCCATGGTGCCAGCGACAAAGATTGGCGAGGCTCGTCGGGCCACCCTTGGCGAACTCGACGATGTGGTCGATCTCCAAATGGAAGGTGCTCGTGCAGCCGGGGACCACACACGTACGATCCCGGTGCTCGAGCGCCGTCCGCAACGCCGAGGGAATCGTGCGTGAGAACGAGAAGACCGAGGTGATGTCGGTCCCGTTCGTGACCACCAAGCGGAGGCAAGCGGCGTCGAGGTAGGACTGTACGATCGAGACCGGCACGTGTCCTGTGCCTTCGATCATGCACTCCTCTCCCCTCTCGACCGCGCCGCGGATCAACGCATCGAGGTCCACCCTCATGATGATCGTGTAGTCAGGCCGGCCGAGACGACTCGCCCCGCCTGCCGCCGCCACCTCCGCAGCGGCCGCCCCCATCACCCTTTCACCGAAGTCGTCAGCCTCACCGGGCGCACCGGCAGCTCCATCGCCAGCGCGGAAGGCGCCAGCCCCGTCGGGCGCTCCCGACGCACTGGCGGCTCCACCGGGCGCTCCCGACGCACCGGCGGCTCCACCGGCCTCACCGTCGGCAAGAGCGACGAGCGCGTCGGCTAGGTACGCGGCCCTCGGTTCCTGGCGATCTGCCTTTCGCGCCTCGTCGAACAGTCCGTTGGCGATCGACTCGAGCCGACCCATCACAACCGCCCCGTCCTCGGGAGTAAGCGAGAATCTGCCCGCGAACGCGCCTTCCCGATCCGTCCATGACGACAGCGAGCGGTTCTTGTGCAGCCGGGCGTGTCGCGCCTGCTGATCCTCGGCCGAGCGGGCGGCCGCTCGTACGGCGTCGGCCTTGTTGCGCAGTTCCCCGAACGATCCCCTCCTCGCTGTGTCGAGCAGATCAGACTCGGCCGAAGGATCGAGGCTGGCAGCCCGTGAGATCTCGGCCGCCTCCCGCGGAGACAGCTCTCCAGACCGGAAGACCTCGTCCAGGGCCGGCAGATCCGCCAGTCCGCCGACGACCTCGAGGAGGTCCTTAGCGGCTGTGCGGGTCTCTCCGGATAGATCTGCCAGCCAATCAGCGCCGTCCTTGTGACCGGAACTGGTGTAGCGACCCGTATCGGCTACGCGCCGAGCGCAGATCGCCTTTCCGGCTGCGCAGGCGTGCTCGCCCGCCACGAATCGCTCAGCTAGCGACGCCGCCAGATCGCCAGTGAGCGACGAGGGGTCGAGGGAAGCAACGAGAGCACGGATGGCGTCCAAGTGCTCGTCGAGCTTGGCAGTCAACACAGGATTCTCCCGGGACAACGAACGGCCTGACAAGGGCAACCGGGCGGCTGCGAGACTCGCATGACAAGCGCCACACCTCAGTTCGTGTGGCGTGATGGCTTATGGATCATGGTAGCGAGGGGGTGCGCGTTGGGTGGATCGTTGTGGCGGAACCTTCTCGCCCTCTGCACAGGGTCGAGCTGAGCCGGCTCAGCGCCTGCCGCCACGGCCCCTGCCGCCACGGCCTGCCGCCACGGCCTACACCCCCACCAACAGCTCTACCTGCGCCCGAGCTGACCCGACCCTTCGGTTCGGCGGAGATGCCCCCTCTTGAGGACGCGATACATGAGGGCGTTGTACACGGACATCATCACGAGGGCGATGCCAGCCACGATTATCCCGTGACCAACGTGCCGGGGATGGGTCGCGAGGCCGAACTGATAGAAGAAAAGGACTGTTACAAGGCCGGTGGCCGTGCACATCCCAATCAACTGAAAGCGCAGCGTCCGCGCCCAGGTGTCCTGCATGCCGGAAGCGTTGCACACATTCCCTCGCCAAGCCGGCTGAGCCATCTGCCACCTCTGCTCAACCGAGCGACTCGTAAATCGAGTCGATAAGCGCCCGATTGCGAGGGTTCTGCCAGCGGGGACCGAGCGTGTTGATCACGTAGCCAAAGGCCACACCGGCCGCCGGGTCGGCGTAGCCGAGGCTTCCGCCGGCGCCGAAGTGACCGAACGCGCCGGGATTCGGCCCGAGTGGCCGCTCAGTCTGCGTGAGCTGGAAACCGATCCCGAAACGCGACGGCCGGTGCAACACCAGATCATCGCCATAGACCTGCTCAGTGGTGCACTCTTGCAAGCTCTCTGCACTCACCAACCCGACACCGTCGACGGTCCCTCCCAAAGTGAGCGCCTCGAAGATGCGGGCCACACCCCGAGCGGTCGCATGGCCGTTGGTGGAAGGGATCTCCGCCATCCTCCACGCGGGGGTATTGATCACCCCGGCCCCGGAGAGCCCGGCGGGGTTGCGATAGGCGTTGTTTGACATGAGCGCGGCGCCCTCAAGGGCAGATCCAGCCCCGCCCACGTCCGCCGGCGCGACCGGCCACTGGAATTCGGCCACCCGCCGGTGCTCGGGCACCGGGAGCCCGATGTGGAAATCAGCCCCGAGCGGTCCGGACACCTCCTCGCGCAGGAGCCGCCCCAACGTGTCACCGGTCACCCGCCGCACGAGACCACCAGCTAAGAAGCCGAACGTATTGACGTGATACCCGTGCGCCGTCCCCGGCACCCACCACGGCGTCTCGGCGGCGAGCGCCTCTTCCATGATGTCGGGCCGGAGCATCGCATCATCGGGGAGCGGTCGGCGCACGGCCGGCAGACCGGCCTGATGGCTCAGCAGTTGCCGAAGCGTGATCGCGTCCTTCCCGTCATCAGCAGCGCCGAACTCGGGCCAGTGCCGAGCCACTGGCTCGTCCCAGGCGACGACTCCTCGGTCGACCAGTCGGGCCACGCAGACTGTCGACACCGCCTTTCCGATTGAGAAGATGTTGACGAGCGTGTCCTCCTGCCACACGCGGGACCGCGCGCCATCGGCCCAGCCTCCCCACAGATCGACCACGTTTTGTCCCCCAACGGAAAGGCATATAGCGGCACCGAGCTCGCCGCGCTCGGAGAAGTTGGAGGCAAACGCGTCTCTCACGGGCTCAAAACGAGGATCCCATGACCCTTGGATCTCAGCGCCCACGCTCATCCGTGCCAGTCTGGCATCGCAACGCGGCTTATTCTGCGGTGATGGCCACCGTTCGCGAAGTCTCCGACACCTACATCGACCAGATGGCAGCGAGCGACCCGATCGCTGCAACCGCCTGGGGCGTCCCCGGATACGACGACCGTCTCCCGGATCTGTCACCGGCGGGCACCGAGGCCCGCGCCGAGATCCAACGCCGCGCGCTCGCCGCCCTCGGCGACGCGACCGACACCGACAGCGATCGCATCGCAGCCGAAGTGATGGCCGAACGCCTCAGCGCGAACCTCGAGCTGCACGACGCGGGGGACGACCTGCGCTCGCTCCGGGTGTTGCACAGTCCGCATAGCGCGGTGCGGCAGAGTTTTGATCTGATGCGTCTCGAAGACGAATCGGACTGGGAGGTCGCCGCTGCCCGACTGCGGGCAGTCCCCGGCGCGCTCGAAGGGTTCCGGGCGACGCTGCAAGAGGGCATGGCCCGCGGACTCACAAATGCGCAACGCCAGGTGCGGGCGTGCGCAGCTCAGTGCGACGCGTGGGGAGGACTCGACGACTCCGAGACGTCGTTCTTCGCAGGGCTCGTGCGGCGCTACACCGGCGGGCCGAGCGCACTCGAGCTGGAAGACGCTGCTGCTGCTGCCTCGAAGTCGTACCTCGAGTTCGGTGCCTGGCTACGCGAGCACTACCTCCCGGCGGCCACCCCGGTCGATCCCGTCGGGCGGGAGCGTTACGCGCTCGCCGCGCGCTACTTCACGGGAGCAAACCTCGACCTCGAGGAGACCTATGAGTGGGGATGGGCCGAGCTGTACCGCATCGAGCAGCGCATGACCGACATCTGTGCCGTCATCTCCCCCGGCGCCTCGCTGAGAGAGGTGATCGAGCAGATCGAGTCTGACCCTGAACGTGTCATCGAGGGTGCCGACGAATTCCAACGCTGGAACCAAGAGCTGATCGATACGACCATTGCCGAGCTGAACGGTATCCATTTCGACATTGCCGAGCCGATCCGCCGTTGCGAAGCGATGATCGCTCCCCCTGGCGGCGCAGCAGCGATGTACTACACCGGACCGAGCGAAGACCTCACGCGGCCCGGTCGGACCTGGTACCCGACGCTCGGGAAGACGCGCTTCCCGCTGTGGCGCGAGGTCTCCATCTGCTACCACGAGGGCGTCCCGGGACATCACCTGCAAGTCGCACAGGTCCGCCTGCGCTCGGATCGCCTCACGCGGTTCCAACGCCTGGCCGGCTTCACTTCGGGCCACGGCGAAGGCTGGGCTCTTTACGCCGAGCGCCTGATGGGCGAGCTCGGCTATCTCAACGATCCCGTCTTCGAGCTCGGGATGCTCTCGGCCCAAGCGATGCGGGCCGTCCGCGTCATCGTCGACATCGGCATGCACCTCGAGCTCGCGATCCCAGCAGGCGAGCGATACCACCCTGGCGAGCGCTGGACCGGTGAGCTCGCGTTGCCGTTCGTGATCGAGCGCTCCTGCTTCCCGGCCGACTTCATGGCGTCAGAGGTTGACCGGTATCTCGGGTTGCCCGGCCAGGCGATCTCCTACAAGGTCGGCGAGAAGGTCTGGCTGGACTGCCGCCACGCGGCCAGGCAACGCAGGGGCGGCGATTTCGACCTGAAGGACTTCCATCGCTACGCACTAGACCTCGGTGGCATGGGCCTAGACCAGCTCGAGCGGGAGCTCGCCCGCTACTGACGCCGCGAGGGGTCTCGAACTGAGCACAGCTCACGCCGCTTTCACGCTCCAGAAGCGGCAGATCCGGAAAGACACAGACCAGGCGAAAGCGAGACCTCTAGGGAGCCGGGCTAGGGAACACAGACGGGCGGGCAAGCGTTGAGCGCAATAGGAAACACCTGAAGGAGACCCCCGTGCCTGCTGCCCCCGTGCCTGCTGCCGCGAACGACGGCGACGAGAGCTACATCGACTTCTGGTTCGACCCCCTTTGCCCTTGGGCCTGGATGAGCTCGCGCTGGATGCTCGAGGTGGAGAAGGTGCGGCCGGTCACCACCCGCTGGCACGTGATGTCCCTCGGGGTTCTGAACGAGAACCGGGAAGACCTCTCGGACGAATACAAGGCGCTCCTCGACGAAAGGGCATGGGGACCCGTACGCGTCTGTATTGCGGCTGAGCAGGCCCACGGTAACGAGGTGCTCGCCCCCCTCTACACCGCACTCGGCACTCGCATCCACGTCGAACAGCGCCGCGATCCCGAGGTCATCGCGGAGGCTCTGGCGGAGGCAGGGCTGCCGGCCGAGCTGGCGGACGCCGCAACGAGCACCGAATACGACGACGCTCTCCGCAAGTCGCACCACGAAGGCATGGATCCCGTGGGCTACGAGGTCGGTACGCCGGTAATTCACCTCGACGGCATGGCGATCTTCGGCCCAGTCGTCACGCCGGCTCCAAAAGGCGAGGCAGCCGGGCGGTTGTGGGACGGCGTCAAGTTGGTTTGCGGGACCGATGGTTTCTATGAGTTGAAGCGCAGCAGGGACCGGAGCCCCGCCTTCGACTGATCAGCTCGGCGCGAGGTGCCGCTTGAAGAAAGCTTCGTACGCGTCGCGCTCGTATAGCGGCGTGGCGATGTGGCCGCCCGGGTGGATGTGCATGGCCTTGTCAGGCGATCCGAGGGCGTCAAACAGGTCCATGCCGGACTGTCTCGACATGAGCTCGTCGTCCCACTGGAACATGAACAGCACCGGGATCGTCAAGCGTCGCGCTGCCTGCTCGAAAGCGGCCGCGGCGGGGCGGTGCGAGAGTCCCGCCAATCCGAGCACGGCCGCTCGGACGCGCGGCTCGGAGGCCACGAACGGCAACCCGATCGCAGTACCCATCGACAGACCCCAGTAGCCGATCCGGCCGATCAAGCCCTCCTCGGCTTCGAGAGCGTCGACGGTTGTCTGCCACTCGATGACGCCACGGGCGCTGCGGTCAGCGAAGGCGGCAGTCTGCTCGGGGGTCATATCGAGAACCGAGCCCTTGCCTGGACCTGCCGCGATACGGCGCTCGAGATGCCGGCGCGTCTCGTTGGCGGCGGCCTCATCGGTGACTCGCTCTCCGTGGCCGGGGGCATCGATGGCGACCGCTGCATAACCCAGGTGCCGCACGGCACGCCGCCCCAGCGCCAGCACATTCGGCGACCGCTTGTGCTGGGTGCCGCCATGGCCAATGAGGATCACTGGGATTGGCCCGGTGACGTTCTCGGGCATCCAGATGATGGCGGGAACCGTGTCATCTTCGGTCTTCACGTCGAAACGGCGCTCGACGACTCCCTTCTCCACTACCTCGCTGATGACTTCCATGGCCCTGCCTTCACCGGTCGGAGATAGTTACAGTATCGAAATGTTCGACGACCGGCTGGGCGCCGTCTGGCTCATCTGGCTCATCTGGCTCATCGGCCGCACGGGCTAGCGTTCAATCGTGAGCGGCTCCAGCTTTGCCCGCCGAGGCGGCCCTCGACTCCTCCGGCGAGAGCGCTGGAATGCCTTGACACCTACGTCGCTCGAGCCATCGACGCCCTTGGAGGGAAAATGACCGCGAAAGACATGTTGTTCAAGGGTTTCACAGACTTTCACCGGTCGGTCTTTCTTGCCTCGAAGGGCAAGGTGGCTGGCAACCTGATGGGCATGCCCGTTGTCATGTTGACGACGACTGGCCGGAAAAGCGGCAAGATCCGGCACAACATGCTCGCGACCCCCCTCGAACTTGGGGACTCCTTCGTGCTCGTGGCCTCCTACGGTGGCGACGATCGTCACCCGACTTGGTACCTCAATCTGGCGGCGAATCCTCACGTCGAGACGACGATGCGAGGCCGCACCCGCAAGATGGTGGCGAGAGTGGCCACGGGCGACGAACGTGCTGACCTCTGGGGACGCCTGACGGCGGCTCACTCGAACTACGGCAGCTATCAGAAGAAGACAGACCGGGAAATCCCGGTGGTCGTGCTCGACGACGAGGCCTGAACGACTTAGTATTGCTTTTTGACTGTCTTGATTCTTGTCTATAGGCTGGACGAGATGAATCCCGGTAGCCCGTCGGTCACGGCGCAAAGGGTCGCCGCCTACCGCGTCGGCTTCGATCGGCTGCCGGCGTCGTTCGGAGATGCCGGAGCGGACGACGCGCTGGCGCGTGACGTGGCCGGCGGGGTCACGGTCGAACCAGCCGAAGAAATGGGCAGGTACCTCAAGGTCCGGACGTCTTTCTTCGATCGCGTGGTGGTGAACGCCCTGAAGCGCGATGTCGCGCAAGTGGTAGCCCTCGGGGCGGGCTACGACGGCCGTTGCCTGCGCTACGCACTGCCGGGCGTGAGGTGGTTCGAAGTGGACCACCCCGATACCCAAAGCGACAAACGCGTGCGGCTCGAGCGACTCGGCATCGGGACTCCTCAAGTCACGTTTGTTGCGGCCGACTTCGGTGACGACGGACTCGCCTCATCACTCCTCGAGGCTGGGTACGACCCTGACTCGTCCTCTGTCATCTGCTGCGAGGGTGTCGCCGTCTACCTCGACCGGTCGGTGCTCCAGTCACTCCTGTGTGAGATGCGGGCTATCTCGACAATCGGGACCCGACTGGCGATCTCGTTGTCGGTCTCACCAACATCGGCCGACCAGTCCGCCCGGCGAGAGCGTTTCAGAGCGGCCGTAAGTGCGGTTGGCGAACCAGCGCGCAGCGACTTGACCCCGGAGCAAGCGGGCGAGCTCTTCGCCTCCACCCGGTGGCAGGCGGTCGAGTTGTCCGAGCGGGCGCGCAATGCCGGTCTCGTCGTCGCGGCGCCAGTTTGGGAGGAAAGGAGCATCGAGATCGGGCTCACGGAGGACGTCGCGGCGCGAGCGTGCGCGACGTTGTCTCAGGAAGGAGAGCCGCGCCTCGGTGACAAGCCGGCTGTCGCGAGCTCCTCGCTCTATCCGGCCGTTCGGGAAAAGAGCTCCCGCAGCTGCACTCGTCGGCCCGTGCGGAGAATGGCTCTTTGGTAGATGCCGGCGGCAAGCCGCGCTACGCCAACTGTGCACACGATGCTCACAACCACCGAAGCTGCGAACTGCCACCAGGCGACAGCTCCAAGGCCGACGAGGACGGGCATGGCGAATGGTGCCGTCGGTGGCAAGTACGCCAGTACCTGGAAGAAGGTCGACGGGCTGCCTGCGCCGACCGTCGTCAGGGCCATGATGTACCCGAAGATGATCGGAAGGCTCAGCGGGAAGGCGAGGCTTTGCACCTGGTCCTGGCGCTCCGCCATGGAACCGGCGGCGGCGTACACCCAAGAGTAGAAGGCGTATCCGAGCACCAACCACACGAGCGTGCTGACAAGCACGAGCGGAGCGGTGCCGTGCAGGAGATCAGAGCCCACCGCCTTTGCTAGAACGATTGCGAACACCACTATGAGCGCGGCCTGCGCGAAGGCCACCAATCCGATCCCGAGCACCTTGCCCGCGAGGAGTTGAACGGGGCGCACAGCGGCCAGGATCACTTCGACGACTCGGCTCGACTTCTCTTCCATCACACCGATCAGGACCCACGTGTTGTATTGGGTGAGCATCACGAAAACAAGGATCAAGCCGACGAGCGAAGTGGTGTGGGTCGCCCCTTTGGCAGCCCCAGGTTGGAGGCTCGCGACAGGGAGCGCCTTCGCGCCGGACAGCCGGGCAGATTGGGTTGGCGAGAGATGGGCCGCCTCGACAGCCTCGGCGACACCGAGGTCCTTCGAAAGAGCGAGGACGAGCTCAGCCGTCGTCGAGGTGTCCGCGAGCCCGACCGGCTTGTTCACGACTATCTCCCGGCCGTCGACAATCGCAAGATCGACTCGACCTGAGCGCAGATCTTTGCGAGCTGCCGAGACATCAGTTTCGGAAACGAGCTGGACTGTCGTCCCGACACTCTCGCCAGACGCGACAACGGTCGCTCGCAAGGGAGTGGAGAGGGCGCCGACCACGCCCACCCGCTCGGCCTGTACCTTTCCGCTGTTGATGGTGGGTATCACGATGGCCGCCGCCACTACGAGCAGGATGAGCAGCGTCCCTACCCGAAAGATTCTCCCGCGGATCCGTTCCCGCACCTCTCTCGCAGCCACCAAGGCGACATCGCCCGTGAAGGGACCCGACCCGATAGGACTCCGCGGCCGGGTAGGACTCGCCCGGCGTCGCCACCGGAACCAAAGCCGCACCGCCACGAAGACAGCCACGATGGCGAGGATGATGGCGCCCTTCACTGGAGCGCCTCCCGGAATACCTCCGACAGCCGGCGGCGCTCAAAGACGAACTCGGTGACGCGGCCAGCCCTCATTGCCGCCCTCAGCACCGCCTCGCTGTCCACCGACTCGCCGAGCACGAGTCGCGCGGCGCCTCCGTCGACCTCCGACACGGTGACCCCGGCGACAGCGCGCGCCCACGAACCGTTCCGGTCTCCCTCCACCCGTACTACGAGCCGTCGCGCCCCGCTGCTGGCGAGGTCGTCCACTCGCCCAGCGACGACAAGGCGCCCATGATCGATGATCGTCACCGATTCGCAGAGATCTTCGACCTGGTCGAGTTGATGGCTGGAAAAGATCACGCAGCATCCCGAACGGGCCTGTTCGACGAGCACGGCGCCGATGGCATCGATCCCCGTCGGGTCAAGTCCGGCCAATGGCTCGTCCAAGATCAGCACCTCCGGACTGTGGACCAAAGCGGCCGCAAGCTGAACCCGTTGTTGGTTCCCGTGCGACAAGGCGTCCACCTTGCTATCCGCCCTGTCAGCGATGCCAAGGCGCTCGAGCCAAGACGTCGTCGCGACTTGGGCGTCGGGCCCACTCATCCCGTGCAACCTTCCGAGGTACTCGAGCTGGTCGCCCACGCGCATCGCCGGGTACAGCCCTCGTTCTTCTGGCATGTATCCGAAACGGCGCCGTTCCGCCTGCCCGACCCTCTCCCCCTTCCACCTGACTGTCCCAGAGTCGAGATCGGTCAAGCCGAAGACGGCGCGCATCGTCGTCGTCTTGCCTGCCCCGTTCGGGCCGAGGAAACCTACGACCTCGCCGGCGGGAACCGAGAACGAGAGGTCGTCGAGAGCGGTGAGATCACCAAACCTGCGCGTGAGTCCGTCAAGCTCCAGCAGGGTACTCACCAGTTCAGGCTAAGCGCCCAACTCGTGTCCGCGTATGCACTCGCGCGAGCCGACCTTCTACCGCACGATCCGGTATCGGAGGTGGGTGACGCCGACGCGAAGCGACGCGCCTTCATTCCATTGGTGATCGGGCGATCGCCGGCGGCTGGCGTCCGGAGAAGAGCCAACCACCGGCGGCCGCAACAAGCGGCATGCCGACGATGATCAGCAGTAGATCAAGGATCGGAGGATGGGTCAGCTCGCCGAGCTTGGATCCGAAGAACCCGATGCACGCGACGTAGCCGACGGCAGTGCCCAACAAGGCTCCGAGCAGTCCCAGGGCTCCGGCTGTTACGCCGGTGAGCGCGCGGCGGGTACGGCTGCTCGCGCCGGTGGCGGCGAGGATCCGCAGGTCACTCGCTGTCTCGCTTCGGATAAGGCCGACGGTCATCGCAAGGATCCCGAGAGCGAGGAGGATTCCGGCTGCAGTGGCCAATTCGGTCAGCTGGGACAGCCCGATCTCGGAGTTCTTCGTCTCGATGCTCGCGCCGGTACTGGCGGCCAGCTCCCTCGCGTCATTGATCTGGACGGCAGTGAGCGGCTTGGCCGTCTGGTAGAGGAAGCCCGTCGGCGCCAGCGTCAGCCCGAGTGCGTGCAGTGCGTGCTCGGTGATGACCGTGTTGGGCGCAGAGGTACCAGTGGGGAGGCTGCTGACCGTCTCGATCTTTGGATTGTTGAAGCAGCTGGAGGGGGAACAACCAGGACTGGGGCCTTGGTTGAAGGCGTCGCCGAAGAGGATCTGCATGTTGGGCAAGCCGGCGAGACCGACACGCGAGGTGAGGATGTCGGCGTTGGAAGCAACCGTGCTCTGTCTGATCCCGAAGAGGTGGAGCATCGCCGGGGTGGCGACGTATAGCGGGCCCGAGTAGTTGCGCGAGGTGTTCATTTGAAACAGAGTGGCGGTCGGGTTGCCTCCCTTCGATGTGGGGATGTTGGCGGTCTTCTGATAGACGGCCGAGTCGAGGTCGAGGACTTCGTGCGTACCGAGTGAAGCGGCGACCTCGGAGCGGAGGGCTCGGGCTTTCGCTCCGGTTACTGGCGAAAAGGGGCAGTTGCCTTCGCCGGCACCACAGCCGACATAGACGACGAGTTGGTTCGGCGCGAGATTGGGCCCGGAGTAGTCGAGGACGTCGGAGGCCCTGGCGGAGGCAACGACACAGGTGATCACGGCAATGATGATCGAGACGCTGATCGCTCCGAGGGCTGTACTGGAACGGGACCGATAGCGAGCGAGATCCCGCAGCGCCAGCCGCATCGCGATCGGAGCACCGTGGCCTAGGTCGGCCAGACCAGCGATAGCCACAGGAGCAAGGAACAAGCTCCCTATGACGAGCGCCACGATTCCGAGCAGGAGCGGCAACATTCCCCCACTCGCCTTCGAGCCGCCCGCGATAGCGATGAGCCCGAAACCGACGGCGACCAGAATTCCGCCTCGCATCGCGGAGACCTGCTTCTCCTTCGGCGAAGGGGGTCGCCCAGAAAGAGCCGCCACTATCGGAAGGCGCGCCATCGCGCGCGCCGGCCGACGGGCGGCCAAGATGGCGGTCACGACGGCGAGAACCATCGCCGTCCCGATCAGCCACCAAGGCAGATGGAACGGGGCGATGACGTGGTTCGCGCTCGTCTCGAGGCGCGGACGGTACGCGAACCAGCCAGCGAATCCGAGTACGGCGCCGATGAGCGTCCCCATGACTCCCACGACGGCGCCGTTGGCGATCATCACGAGCCGAATGTGGCGATCGGTAGCGCCGAGCGCGCCGAGCATTCCGAGCGCGCGCATCCGGCGCTGAGCCATAACCGTAAAGCCTGCGACGGCGACGAGACCGATGAGGAGCAGCCCGAAAGTGTCGAGGACGAGGACGAGTGTCGAGGGGTTGATGATGTTCGTCGTAGGTGGCGGCGGGGTCTCGACGCTCGCGCCGCTCGGCAGCTTGAACCCGGCGGATTGTGCCGCATAGATGCCCGATGCGGTGGCATTGAACATCACGGTGACCTGCGTAGGAGACTTGATCTGACCCGGGGCGACCAGCGCGAACTCGTCGGCCAGGTTCTGCGGGTTCTCGACCAGGCCGACGACACGCCTTACCTGACCGGCGTCACGCCAGGTGTCACCTACGCGGACGTTGAAGGTGGTGGCCAGACCCTGTGTGAGGGCGGCCTCGTCCGGACCGCTCGGGTAGTGACCAGACACGAGCGACAGCATCGGACTCCCGTAGCGGCCGCGCGGATCCTGCGCGCGCAGCACTGCTGTGTTGACCGTGCCAGTTGCGATGTTCTCGTTCTCGATCACGTCGATCGAGCCAAAACGCGCCTTGATCGCCACGATGTCGGTGGCCAGATGCGGATCGTTACCTGGGATGGTGACAATGTGATTGGCCGTCCCGAACCCGGCGTTCGTTGCCATCGGCGTATTGGTCGCCACCGCCGCGCCAAGGACCGTGGCCCCCACCGCGGCGATGATCAGTGCGAGCACCAGGAGCTGCTGGCGCCACTCGCGCCGGAACAACCGCCCTGCCCAACGGATCATGGCCCGGCGGGCGGGCACGCCGCCATTGCCGTCGTCACGTCCCAACTGGGCCGGATGTTTCAAGATTGCGGTTGTCATTGCTTCGGTCCGTGGGCGAGGAGCGACTCCTCGATCCCGCTAAGCGGCTCAGTCTGGTCGACGACACGTCCGTCCCTCAGGAACACAACCCTGTCTGCCCACGAGGCAAGCTGGGCCTCGTGGGTGACGACTACGGCGGCCACGCCACGCCGGCACGCGGCAAGGACGAGGCGCATCACTGCCTCCCCGTTGGCCGAGTCGAGGGCGCCCGAAGGCTCGTCCGCCAAGAGCAAGTGACGCTCACCCACCACCGCCCGGGCAATCGAGACGCGCTGGCGCTCGCCGCCGGAGAGCTCGTCGGGAAAGCTTGTTGCTCGATCAGCGAGGCCGAGCTCCTCGAGGACCGCCATGCCGGCGGACTGAGCCTTTTTGGCCGCGACACCGTCGAGCTCGAGGGGCAGGGACACGTTCTCGACCGCGCTGAGGCCGGCCAGCAGGTTGTAGTCCTGGAATACGTAGCCGATCGAGCGCCGCCGCATCCGAGCCTTGTCGTTGCGCGACATCTTCGACAGAAGTGCGCCTCCGACGAGCACCTCGCCGCTCGTCGGTTCCTCGAGACTTCCGGCAATCGTCAAGAGCGTGCTCTTTCCTGATCCGCTCGCTCCCATTACGGCCACGAGCTGTCCGGCATCGGCCGAAAGGTCGACGCCGGTAAGCGCGTGGACCTCGGTTGGCCCCTCGCCGTAGACCTTCGACACGCCTCGTAGCTCCAAGTAACTCATGTGCGCACCCCAACTCTCCGCCGCAGCTTCGGCATCGGGAAAGAAGCAGATTGAGGCTGCTCGACCTCGGCACGCTTCAGGCGGCCTTCGGCAGTGTCGAGCCACCGGATGACCGAGTCCAGCCGGAACAGCTCCGCATCGACCACCAAAGCGAAACCCAAGTCGAACTGACCCTCGTCTTCCTTCAAGTGCGTCCACTGCTGCATCAGCTCGACGAGATAGCGGCGGTGGACCTGGATCACCTCGTGGACGTCGACGCCGGGCATCCGAAATGCCACCAACACCTTGATGACGAGCTCGTCGCGAGGTGGTGAGCTCAAGTCCGGTGGAGTGCGCAGCCAGCCGGCAAGCTCATCCGCGCCGTCGGCGGTGATCCGGAACCCCTTCTGCGGGCCCTCTTCCGCGGCGTCGTCGGACTCGACAAGCCCGTCACGCTCGAGCCGTTGCAGCGTCGTGTACACCTGGCCGACGTTGAGCGGCCAGACCTCGCCGGTTCTCGCCTCGAACTCCTGGCGCAGCTGGAGGCCGTATTTGGGTCCCTCACTCAACAGCGCGAGGAGGGCATGGCGTACGCTCATCGCGGTAGGGTCGTCGGTAGCATACTGCGTATACTACCTGTCAATTATCAGCTGGTCGGCACGCCTCCGTGGCCGGCACACCAGTCGAGGATCCGGCGCAACCGGTCTTCGTTCTGGGACGGAGGGCCGAGCGTCGGGAACGCCGACAAGTGCGAGCCACCCGGATACCGCACGTACTCGACCTCGCGGCGATACCACTTCAGCGCGGCGTAGAGCTCGTCGCTCTGGCTCGGTGGGCAGCGCAAGTCCCCGTCGTTCACGTAGAGCAAGACCGGCGTATCGAACGCGGGTGCATAAGCGATCGGCGACTGCGCCCTCACATGGTCTTGAGCGGACCAAGGATCGCCGGCGAGGGCATCGGCGAGGTAGCTGCCGCCATCCCAGGTGCCGAAGAGGCTGACATGGTTCGTCACCGGAGCGCCGATCGAGGCGGCTCGGAAGCGCTTGGTGTGGCCGACGGCCCACGAGGACAGGTAGCCACCGTAGGAGTAACCCCCGATGAACTGGCGCTTCTCGTCTGCGATACCGCGTTCGATTGCGTCGTCGGCACAGGCAAGGACGTCCAAGAACGGGCCCTCTCCCCAGTCTCCCCGCGCGAGCCCGGTGAAGTGCTCACCATATCCGGTGCTTCCTCTCGGATTGGGAAGGACGACGGCATATCCGGCCCCGGCGATGCCCTGGTAGTGGGTCAGGAGCTCGCAGATTGGATTGTGCAGGTGCGGGCCGCCGTGGATCTCGAGGAAGAGGGGCGGTCGGCTAGCTGAGCCACGCTTGCGGGGCCGCTCCGCCTTCGGGCGGATCACGAGGTACTCGATCTCGAGCCCGTCGGGTGCGGTGGCATGCAGTCGCTCGGCTGGGAGCAGTGTGACCACCTTCAAGAGCGCGTCTCCGGCGGTACTAACCCGG
>PLDN01000037.1 GCA_003136185.1 Acidimicrobiaceae bacterium
CCCGTGCCGAAGTCGTCGATCGGCAGGGGACGGCGACGACGCGGCTGGGTCGGAGCGTGCGTAGGCCGTTCTTCCGGTAGGACTCCTCGGTACTGCGAGACAGCACTCCGCACCCATGCTGATGTCCGGACTGAGCACGGCGCGTTTGCGGCCTTTCCCCGAACAACCAGAACACACGTTCGCTACGCTACGGACGTATCTGATCTCTCGCCCGAGGAAGCCGAAATCCTGCGCCGGTCGGTCGCGATGCTGCCGCCGGGCGCGCCGTCAGGACTCAGTCGGGAGAAGGTGCTCGCTAACCTGCCAGACTCACCTACCGAACCGGAATCTGCGACCCTTTTTTTTGCTTGCGTCTGTCGGCACTTGCTCCCGTTTGCTGTCACCCCGCGTCGACACGACGTCTGGCGCCGCCGGTACGGGAGCGTCACGATCGACGCGATTGGGGTCGACGCTGCGTTTCGCGTAGAGACGCTGATCCGCCAGCTGAAGTAGCGACTCAAGCGTTCTCTTTCCCTCGGTTGTGTCAGCGATCCCGTAGCTGAACTTCGGAGGAAGGAAGTCCTCGACTCGCTTCAAGTAGACCTCCGCGCCGTGCCGCTTGCAAGACGGCAGGAGGACGACGAATTCGTCTCCACCGATACGAAACACCTGATCTGTACCTCTCGCCGCCGCCACGAGAGCGGCGACAAGGCGCTTGATCGCCTCGTCGCCGGCGTTGTGACCTTGCTTGTCGTTGATCCGTTTAAGCCCGTCCAGGTCGATCGCCACCACGCAGACGGGTTCGCGCGACTGGGCAGCCCTGTCGATGGCGGCCGCTGCCGCCGTATTGAGCCAGCGCCTGTTCCCCGCACCCGTCAGGGGGTCGTGCATGGCCTCGCCCTCAAGTCCTGCCGCTAGCTCCTCGACGGCGACCACGAGCGCCACGTCGAGCAGCTCCGACAGCTGGGAGATCGTCTCTCTGTCCTCAGCAGTGGAGATGAGGATTCTTCGCAGGATGCTCAGATGGCGAATGAGCGTCCCGATCGAGGGCATCGTTAGCGCCCATCGTCGTGCCGCGCTGCTGAGAGCGATCCAGAGCGCCTCGTTGCGTCGCGCCTCGTTGCGTCGCCCCTCGTTTGGTTGGTCCTCGGGTCGGGTACCTGGCGCCTCGCCCAGCAAGACACGGACAAGTGCTAGTGCCTCCGCAGCCGGCCAATGGGACCGCTCCGAGTCGGCAGACTCGCGCCAGGAGGACCACCATTGCCTGATTACCGCCGCACTGCCGTGCTGGCTCACGGACAACACCTTAGGTCGGCTTTTGGAGCTGGCTTTCGCGTCGGCAGCAGTCAAAACGCCCGCCCCGAGACGCCGGAGGAGTGCGCGTGGGCGCGAGTGTGACGGCCTCGTCGCAGACGAGGAGACTCACGTAGCGAGGACCAAGCCGGCCACGAGGCATGAGCAAGCATCACCGTGCCGCCCGAAGTCAACGACACGACCCCCAGACACACGATCAAGGCGCCGGCGCCGCAAGACGATCGACGACTTGGTCGCGAGCCCGGCGCTGGGCGCCAGCAAAGGGCGGCGGACATTGCGAGGGGAAGGCAACTCCGGGCTTCTACGCGCCCCGCCCGAGCATCCGCGTGCAACGAACACCCAAATGTGAAGAAATGACGCCAAACGTGAAGACGTCAGCGAGCGAGGGGAACCCGGAACTGGCCGGACGCCTCGAGGGCCTGCTCGCCCTGGGGGATCCGGACCTGGTGAATCGCTATCCAGTCGTCGGAACCGTACAGGTTGCTCAACAAGTCGGCCGAGCTCTGGCCGCGTACGCCCTGCAGTCCGAGCACCCTGGAAAGAGCAGGCTCCGGCAGCAGCATCCACAGTTCCGTCTTCCGACCCTTTCGTTCGCGTCGCCAACGCGAGAGCTGTTCGAGTGTGGTCCAAGAGACGTCCAGGCCCTTCGGGTCGATGAAAGCGAACGTCGGCGCCCCTTGAAGATCCGCGACGGTTCGGAGGCCCGCGGCCAGATGCGTGTTGCAGTCACCGCCGACGATTTCGTACCTCGTGTCGCTCGGACACTCCACAGCGAGGTCGGCGCGCAGCTTCACGGCAGGAGCCTCAAGCTCCCAAAAGACCAGTCGGGAGAACGGAGGGATCGTCCTCAGCGCGACTGCTGTGGAGCCCGCGTACTCGGCTCCGGTGTCCGGCCTTGAATTCTTGACGGAACCCGCGAAGAGGTCGAGGTAGACGGTGGCACCGGCCTTCTGGGAGGCAGTGGTGAACGCGGCAAGATACTTCCGAAGGACGTCCAGTTTCGCCTCGGTCCAGTTGCCGCCCCAATCGGTGGTCACGACGCAGCTCGGGCCGCGATTCTCGGCATGTCGTTCCAGGTACGCCCGTCGAGCTCCGGGCCACCCGCCTTCGGCGCCCTGCCGCCCCACTGCTTGAAGAAGAAGGCAACCTTGTCGCGGCGCATTGGTCCCTGATGTCGGTCACCCATTCAGGACTCAGTTACCGCGCTCCGGCGCCGCTCTCGCCTCCGACGATTACCCAATGGATCCCGTCGAGGCGAAGACTGGGCACGGGTCCAAGGAGCGGCTCAATCGAAAGGAACCGCACCGCGGCGGGGACCTGCCGGAGGTGGTCAGCTTGGAAAGCGTACCTGTCGTTCTCGATGCTCACCCCCATCCACAGGTTCGCCGGCCAGGTGAGCTTGCCGGCCAACCGGACCAGCCGGCGGGACCGCTTCGTGAGCACCTGGTAGACGTGCTGTGGCGTGTCGCTCATGACGTCGAAAACCCGCTCGATGAAGTCGACCGGCACCGATTCGTGGAAGAGATCGCTCATCGAGTTGACGAACACCGTCCTCGGCGTCGTCCATCTCCTCGGCAAGTTGAGAGCATCAGGGTGAAGGGTGACAGCGAAGCCCGGTCCGGATGTCCTGGCGTTGCCGTCATGCTGGTACTTCTCGACTCCCATTGCCTTGAGGCGCTTGTCCAGCGTGAGGGCGTAGCAGTGGTCGCAGCCGGGCGAAGTGCGGTCGCATCCGTTCGTGGGATTCCACGTCGCCTCGGTCCACTCGATGGAGGTCTTGTCCGCCATCAAATCATCAGCCTCACCAGCAACATGCCGCACTTCGTAGGCCGTGGTTGTAACAGGCATGGGTTGCCGGTCCAACGAGACAGCCACGCGATCATCGCCTGCGAGTCCCCGGCCCGATCGCTATGCCGGTCAGCCGATCGCTGCTTTGGCCTCGGCCAAGACCGTTGACGAACGGCGAGACCAAGGTCAGGCTTCCGCAAGCGGGCGTGCGGCTTCGCCCGAGACACGGTTGGCCGAAGGCCCGAGTCGGAATCACCCTTGCCCACGATCGGGTTCACGGTTGCACCGTCAGCCCTTCCGGCCCCTTTGTCGCGCGCCGTTCTTCACCGCACGAGCCGCGCCCCCGATCCGCACCTCCACAGCGGGATAGTTGATACGGTAGGGACCGAGTTTGCTGCTCACGGCCAGGGCCAAAGCGGCGTCGCTGCGCAGTAATAAGCGCCATCGGTAATAGCTGGCGCGGTCCGTTCGGGCCTCCTCTCGGGGGGGATAGGTGTGAGGCATCTGATGCTTTCGTGTTGGCGTTCGTCGGAGCGTTGGCAGTACAACAACGGCTCCGCCGCTCTGGCGTCGCGTGCTGGTCACGCATCCGTCCATTCGCAAGCGACGCAGGTGCCTACGACGGCGTGCGGTGATGTTC
The DNA here is from genome assembly GCA_003136185.1 of Acidimicrobiaceae bacterium. Taxonomy (GTDB): domain Bacteria; phylum Actinomycetota; class Acidimicrobiia; order Acidimicrobiales; family Bog-793; genus Palsa-601. The sequence goes on from PLDN01000037.1 coordinate 3,722, forward strand.
TTTCCCGGAGCATCTCGCGTGACGACGGTGGGGCGAGATGACCTTTGACCAATCCGCGGAGTTCTTCGGCGTGGCAGCGCAGTTCTCGGCGCCCGTGTTGCTCGCCGCCATCGTCGACTCGAGTAACGACGCTATCGTCTCGAACCGCCCCGACGGCACGATCATGAGCTGGAACCCCGCGGCCGAACGCCTGTATGGCTGGACGGCGGCCGAGGCGATCGGTCAGAGCATCGAGATGATCGTGCCCGAGGCCAGGCGGGAGGAGCTCTCGATGCTCAGCGCGCGCCTTGCGCAGGGCGGCCGGGTCGACCACCTGGAGACGACGCGGGTTCGCAAGGATGGCTCCGAGGTGGCGGTCTCGCTGACGATCTCACCGATTTGCTCCTCCGACGGACTGGCTGTCGGGATTTCCTGTATCGCGCGCGACATCACCGAACGGCAACGCTCGCAACAGGTTCAAGCGCTGTTTGCCGCGATCGTGGAAAACGCGGACGACGCCATCTTCAACCTCGACCTGCACGGGCACGTGACGACCTGGAACCCTGGTGCCGAGCGCCTCTACGGATACAGCGCCGCTGAGATGGTCGGTCGCTTCTATGGCGAAATCTTGGCGGGCGACGCGCTCGAGGACTTCAAGCAGTTGTTTGCCAGGGGGGCGACCGGGGAGCGCTTCAGCCAGCACGAGGTGTCGCGGCCACGGCGTGACGGCACGGTGATCGATATCGCGGTGAGCCTGTCGCCGGTCTTTGGCCCAGAGGGCTCCATCGTCGGGGTCGCCGCGATCCTGCACGACATCACCGAGCGCAAGCGGCGCGAGCGGGAGCTCTCAGCCAGCCTGTCGCTGCTCGAGCGAACTCAACAGGTGGGCCACATCGGGGGGTGGGCCTCCGGCCTCACCCCGCTCTCACCCTTGACTTGCACGAGTGAGACGTTCCGGATCTTCGGGACCGCCGAGCGTCCCGACCTGACCGTAGCGGACGTATTCGCGCGGCAGCACCCTGACGACCTTCCGCGCGTTCAAGCGGCATTGCTCTCGGCGATCGCCGAAGCGGGCCACTATGAGCTCGAACACCGGATCATGCGCGACGACGGCACCCAGGCCTGGGTCTTCGCAGCGGCGGACGTCGTTCTTGACGAGAGTGGGACCCCGATCGAGATGATTGGCGTGGTACAGGACATCACGGATCGCCACAAAGCCGAGGAGAAGACGCGGAGCGTCGAACGCCAGCTCGGCCTGCTCGCCGAGAACGCGCAGGACCTCATCTTCCGCTACCGGATCTTCCCCGAGCCCGCCTTCGAGTTCGTCAGCCCGGCATCCCTCGCGATCACCGGGTACACGCCGGACGAGTTCTACGCGCAGCCTGAGCTCATCGACCGCCTGGTCGATCCCGTTGAGCGTGGCCTCCGGCTGGAGCGGATGCTCTCGGGCCGGGTCGAGGAGGCCGGCGATGTGGAGTTCGTGCGTAAGGACGGCTCCAGAATCTGGGCCGGCCAGCGCCTCAACAGCGTGCGTGACGCGAGCGGGGAAGTCATCGGCGTGGAGGGCATCATCCGTGACATCAGCGAGCGGAAGGCGGCGGAACTTCGCCTTGAATACGAGGTCCTGCACGATCACCTCACCGGGTTGCCGAACCGCGTGCTGCTGATGGACCGGATCGAGCAAGGGCTGTTGCGCACCGACCGTGACCGTGCGCTGGTTGCCGTGCTCTTTGTGGACCTGGACCGGTTCAAGCTCTTCAACGACACGCTGGGCCACGATCGGGGCGATGCGATACTTGTCGCCGTCGGGAAGCGGCTGGTGGAGTGCTCGCGCGCTGCGGACACGGTGGGCCGCTTCAGTGGCGACGAGTTCGTCGTCGTATGCGAGAGCCTCCGTGCCACGACCGACGCGATCAAGATCGCCGAGCACCTCCTGAACTCGTTCCATGCCCCGTTTCGGATCGATGGCGTGGACGTGCGCGTGACGGCGTCGATCGGGGTCGCCGCGAGCGGAGCACGGGAGACCGCCGACGACCTGGTGCGCGACGCCGACCTCGCGAT
>PLDN01000065.1 GCA_003136185.1 Acidimicrobiaceae bacterium
CCGCTCGGACCAGATCGTGAGGTTGTCGACTTCCGTGATCCCACCGAGGATCCACTCAACGGGAACGCGAGCCCGCTCGAGGTGACGGCCAACACGTGGGGGTCACCGCCCACCGACTGGCCGGAAAGTGGCTTTGTCGGCGAGATGTACGCCGGTTACCTCCAGCCGGGCACGCCGAGCTTTCCCTTCGTCGTATACGACGCGAGCGCGTGGATCTACAAAGGGACTGGTCTCCACGACGGCTCTCGGCTTCCGGGTCTCATCGAGTCTGACTTCGACCATGCCACGCAGAGCTATCCGATGCCCTCAGATCTCCAAGTGCTAGGTCATTCGCCGCTGCCCTTGTCCGATGTGCAGACCGATCTCGGTCAGTGGGGTAACGACACCTACTCGGACATGACCTACTACACCGATGCCGCAAGCAAAGCGGGTGTCGTCGATACGGGGGACAACAACTGGGTAAACGCACTGACACCCTGTTCTGCCAACAGCAAGAACTGCCCTGCGGGCGCGGTCGCACGCATCACGGGCAATGTTCTGTGGCTGTTCGGTCAGGGACCGGCCGGGCGGATCACTCCTTCGGTACCGAACTGGCAGAGCGTCACTCCTGCGGGTTCGTAGCACGTGGTGTCGCTGCAGCGCCCTGGCACTGGAGGCACTCCTTGGTGGAAGTCGGTCGCGGTTGCGGCGGTCGGCATCTTCTTGCTCACGCGCCTGCTTTCCCTCGCAGCGCTTGATCTTGGCGCTCGTCACGCGCACAAATCCTTTAACGAAGCCCTGCATGTCTTCGACGGCGCCTACTACCGCCAGATCGCTACGCACTGGTACCCGCACGTGCTCGCCTCATCACCACACGGCGCATTGGCGCCGTCGACCCTTGCCTTCTTCCCGCTCTACCCGTCTCTCCTCGGGATTCTGCGCCTCACAGGCCTTCCGCTCACCGCCGGGGCGCTCCTGATCGACTTCCTCGCTGGAGGCGCAGCGGCGGCGGTGATCGCTCTCACGGTCGAGCGGTGGTCTTCCTCGCGAATAGGACTCGTCACCGCGGCACTGTGGTCCGCGTATCCACTCGCTGTCGTCCTCTCGTTGACATATTCGGAAGCTCTCTTCACCTTCCTTGCGGCTGGCGCCCTGCTTGCTCTCTCACGGGAGCGCTATCTCGCCGCCGCAGCTTGCGTCGCGCTCGCGTGCCTGACTCGCCCGACGGGACTGGTGCTCGTCCTTGTCTGCTTGGCCGTGGCCCTCAAGCACCGGCAGCTGCGCCCAGCGGGCGTTGCAGGGGCTGGGATAGCGGCGTTCGTCGGTTGGATGGCCTATCTGGACGTGCTGACGGGAAGTGCGACCGCCTGGCTGACTACCGAGCGCCGGGGATGGAACGTCTATTACGACGGCGGCGTCAACAGCGCATCGCGCGCGGCTCACTATCTCCTCCACCCGGGACAACGCCCGGCAGCGACTGCCGTGGCTGTCATGTTGATCGCTCTTGTCGTGCTTCTCGTCGCGGCGTGGTGGCAGCCGATGCCGCGACGTTACTGGGCCTACGCCGTCCTGGCCTTCTTGGATGCGGTCGGTGCTCACAACGCCTATAGCTCGATCCCGCGGTTCATGCTGCCGGCCTTTCCCGTACTCATGCCGCTCGCGGGCCTGCTTCAACGCGTGCCGCGCGTCGCGATGTGGGCACTCGTCGCCGTCGCCGCTGTTGCGATGGCTGCGGCGGGGGTGTACATCGCTTTCTACAGCACGTACCCGCCGTAGCGGCTCACAGGTACCATTTGCGCATGCGGCCCGTCGGCGTCCACCACGTTGCGCTCGAGATTGGTCCCTCCGTCGGCATCTCCTCTGCACGCCTTGGGGCGTGCTCGATCGACGTGCTCCTTCAAGCTGCAGACCGCGCGCTCTACCGCGTGAAGGCGAAGGCGAGGGGCAATTGGGCGGTCATCGACACAGCGCGCCTCAACTGACCCGGCTGACCTAGGGTTGGTTCGCTACGCCTTCATCGGCCCATTTGAAGTGCATTCCGGCGTGGTCGGCGTTCGCAGCCATGATGGCTCCGACCGTGCCGTCGGCCCAGGGAGCTCCGGGGACCTTCGAGTCCAACTGTTCGTCGGTCAGTTCCGAGAGCAGCTTGAGGGTGTCCGACCTCACCGAGAGGCCGATACGGACGAGCTCGTCCAAGGACTTGCCTCGATTGTCGTCCGCCCACGCCTCGGTCCACTCATGAATGCCAGCCATGATCTCCTCACGACTCTGTCGAGACCCGTCTTCATTCAGCCGGGGCGCTAGCCCCTCCTCGCCGGCGACATGGCGGCGGAACATCTCGTTCCAGTTCCGCTCGATGAGCGTGGTGTGAATGAAGTGGTCGAAATAGGACCAGGTCTTGGAGGGGTCGTGCTCGCTGCGGGTGCGAGGGGCAGCGAGATCCTCCTCGGTCATCTCGGCGAGGATCTCGAGCCGTCTCGCCCGATCCTGGTTGAGCTTCACCTCGATCTCGATGCGGTTCATCCCGCCCCTTTGTCTTGTCCTGCGATCGGCAGGACTCTTAGTGTCAAGGGAATTTACGGCGTGGCCGCCGAGACGCCGATCAAGACGGCACCTTGGTGCCGAGCATCGGGCCGACGTACTTCGCGATTGCATCCGCCAGCACGACGCTTCCTGCCTGGTTGAGATGGATGCCGTCGAGACGCACCGGCGTCAGCTGACCGTGGATCACGAGGCTTCCCGCGTATTGCCCGTGCCGGTCGTTCAGCACGAGGCCCGGGTTGAAGAAGACGACCCCTCGGTACTTGGCCGCTTGGTCGGCATCGATGCTGTCGATCACCTGCATGTAGGAATTGAGCGAAGCGCTCTGCATCGCCGGCTCGCCGATCCAAAGCACCTTGCATCCTTCGTCGACGAGAGACTTCATCGCGGAACCCACTGTTTGGGCGTACGCCTCGTCCCACGCCTTGCTCCCGACCGCCGCGTACCGACCATCGATGTCGACAGCCTGGCCGTCGTTGGCGCCGCCCATCCAGATCACGAGCTTCGGCCGGCGCTCGGCAACGACTGCGAGAAGGTGTCGCGGCCAGTTGAAGAAGTCCTTTGCGACCAGTCCGCTTCCAACTTCGTATTCCGCGATGGTGCGCGTCGTGGTGCGATTCTCGTGATAGGCCCACCACGCCCACTCCGGCCCGGCCGCCGTCGAGTCGCCGGCGAAGTAGATCGGGGGACCCTTCGGTGGGCTCGGTTCTGCGGTAAGTCTCTTTGTTGGTAGTCCGTGCGCGAGCACGTCGTGGCCAAGGGAAACCAGTTGGGCGGTGTTGAGAGCGGTGAAGTCTCCGGGCGTCTGGTAGAGCAGCCAATAAGAGGTCGTGCCGGCCGTGAAGTAGCAGAAGCGGTTGTTGGCGATGATCGCCCGCTGGCCGAGGCCTCTCACCGTGACGAGAGTGTCGACGTACTCCGTGGCTGTGTTGAACGTGGTGTGCGGCATGACCTCCAGCGCAAGCCACGAGTCCTTCCCGATCAGCCACTGGCAGTACGGGAACGTCGGAGTCGCTTGCCCGACTGGGCCGCCGAACTCCTTCGAGATTTGAGATGGCTCGAGCAACGAGCAGGCGGTCCGCGCCGCTTGCGATCCGAGCGAACCGTCGTCGATCCGCTTTCGCTGCGGCGGTCGCGTCTTCGCGAGCGAGGTAGTAGCGCTCGCCGCCGCGTTGGATGATGTCGTGACCGCTCGGGTATCAGTGCCGGTCACACATGTCCGCCCGGTCCCGTGGCATCGACCGGCACTGTGCGCTGAGCTCGCCGAGGCGAGCGCGCCCAGTGTCAAAGCTCCGCCAGCGAGCGCTACCGCGGTGACCGCGACGATCGAACGTCTCACGGTAGGTCAGACGCTCCGCATCGCGCGAATGTTGCAGGAAATCTGCGAAGCGGTCACACCTCGAAGTCGTCTGTCTCGGGAGGTCCGAAGCCTTCACCGTCCGCCGCCCGACCGCCAGGCCGCACAGCGCGCCGGACGTGACCTCGGCCATGGCCGTGGTCGTGTGCGAGTTCCGCCGCGGCTTCGGGGACAAGAGCAGAGAGCCTCTCCTGGAACTCACCGAGGAGGGTGAGGACCTCCGCTCGCTGCTCGTCGGTCCCGTTCCGGGCTACCCAGACCAATTGGATGAGGGTGTCGCGGGCGGCGACCTTCAGTTGGATCCGTGACTCGCCAAAACCATCAGACACCTGCTCCCAAGGCGCCTTTGTGCCCTTTGTCCGATCGAACTCGGCCTGGCCGGCATCAGTCAGCTCGAAAAGCCTCTTTCCTTCCGGTGCTTGGCTCGCGATCAGGCCCTCGTCCTCGAGCAGCTGCAGTGTCGGGTAGATCGAGCCTGGGCTCGGCCGCCAAGCGCCGCCGGTTCGCGTCGAGAGCTCCTGGATGATCTGGTAGCCGTGGATCGCTGGGCCGCCACTTGCTTTCTGTTCCGCCAGCAAGGCGAGGATGGCGGCGCGGACGTTCCCCCTCGCTGCACGGTGCATCGAGCCACCGCGGTTGGGACCTCTTCTTGCGCGCCGGCCGAAGGGGCTCTCGCCGTCTCGGCGGCCAGCTCTGCCGCGGCCGCGACGCCTTGCGTCATAGGCTCTGGGGCCGTCGTGAGAGTGTTCGGAGCGGCCGTGTCCTTGGTGATCCATTGTTGTTTCTCCGGCTCGTTAGCGATATGTCGGTAGTAACGATATATCGATAGTGACGAGATTGCAAGCGCGTTCGCCGACCGAGAATCCACCACTCGTCAGCCCAGCGGCCAGGAGACGGTCCTTCGTCTGGCACCTGCTTTGGCCTGGTACGACCTAGGAATAGCTCCTATCGGACACTATGCTCCCAACGACTAGGCAAGCTGTTCTGGCGATGGAGTTGCAGGAGATGAGATGAAGCTGTTCAACGGTAGGGCGTTCGTGGCTGGCGTGACCGACGGCGGGGTCTTCGCATTCGGAGACGCCCACTTCTACGGCTCCGAGGGTGCGAAAACTCTCAGCCACATGGCCATCGGCCCGATCGTCGCGCCAGTGGGCAACGGCTACACCATCATCAACTCGTTCGGCGCCCCAACCGTCGTCCCGTCCGTCTAGGCGAACCGGCCGCGACGAGCGGTGGGAAAGCCGCCAGCCCGAGCCCTTGCTGTCGGGATCGCTTGCGCAGCAGGGCTGGTCGCCCTGCTCGCGCTCTTGTACGTGTCGTCGGTTCATGCTTCACCCGGGAATTCCGATGGAGCAACCGTCATCCTCGAGGGCCAGGCGATGCGTGGCGGGAATCTCAGCCTTAATCATTGGGCGCTTTCTCTCGACTCCTTCTGGTTGGTCGACGTGCTCCTCTATGCAGTCGCTGTGCTAGTCGGCGGCGTGCACCCTCAGTTGCTTCACTTGGTTCCGTCAGTAGTCGCTGCCGCGGTCATCTGCCTTGGTGCCTGGATCGCCCAGCGAGGTCACGGCCGCTGGGCGGGCGTTCCCGCGGCGGGGACCGTGATCGTGATGCTTGGCCTGCCAACCCACGCCTTCGCTGCGTTCTTCCTCCTGGGCCCTCTCCACGTGACGACGACTCTCTGGTGCCTGATCGCGTTCACGGCGTTGCGCCGAGCCCGCTTCGGCTTGGGATGGGCGCTCGCGATCGTCATGCTCGCTGCCGGCATGTTGGGCGATCTCCAGACCGTTGCGCTCGGAGTAGCGCCCATCGCCCTCGCGGGAGTTGTCACCACGCTCCGCCGGAGGGAGTGGCGAGCCGGCGCGCCAGCAGTCTCTGCCGCTATCTGCAGCGTCGCCCTTGCCGAGATCGTGCGCCACCTCGCACGTGTCATCGGCACGTTCACGATCGCACCGGCGAACCCACGCGCGTCGTTCCACCAGATGCTCCAGAACATCCACCACGTCATCACTTACGGAGCCGCTCTCGAGGGAGTCGGTTATCACCCCTTCGGCAGCCAGGCGGTGCCGCTCGTTCTGGAGCTTGCCCACGGAGTCGGCCTCCTCCTCGGCCTGGCGGCGGTAGTCGTTGCCCTTGTGTCGCTCGTGAGGTCGAGCGTGACGAGCGACCGCCTTTCGCAGCTGACAGACGAGGAGTTGGCGATACGCTCTGAATCAGCTTGGTTCGAGGACGTCCTCGCCTTCGCGTTCATCGGCGGCTGCGCTGTCTTTGTCTGGCTGTCATTCTCTGCTTCGGGAGCCTTTGGTCGCTACCTCAGCTCTGCGGTGATCTTTGGGTCGATCCTCGCGGCTCGCCTCGTCGGCAGGATCGCGGAGCGGCTTACCAGTACCGGTCCGGGGGCGGCTATGTCCGCGGCGGCGTTGTTCGTGAGCGCCGGCTACATCGCGACTTTCGCGACGACCGTGACGGCCGCGCCAGTGAGACAGCCCGCGGTGGCATTGGCGACTTATCTGAAGAGTCACCATCTCACGCACGGCATCGGCGATTACTGGAGCTCTTCGATCGTGACGGTGGAGTCCTCTGCCGCCGTGGTGATTCGTCCAGTCATCGCGCTGCCCGGCGGTACGCACCTCGCGCGCTACATGCGACAAACGAGTTCGGAGTGGTACGACGGGCGCTTCGAGTTCCTCGTTTACAACGCGTCCGCCCCGTGGGGCAGTGTTGGTGCTCAGTCGGCCGAGGCGTCGTTTGGTCCGCCGCAACACATCGCTAAGGTCGGTACCTACAGAGTATTGACGTGGGCACATCAACTCACCATCGAGCCAAATGGGACTTACGCGCGCCAACCGTGGCTGAAGCGCTAGGTCGTCGATACTGGCATCTAACTGGCACAAGACAAGAGCAGGTGAAGATCATCGGCCAAACACTTGGGTTTTCGAGCTGGACTTCACCTTCACCTGAACGGCATACTTAACAGGTGCTCGGCGGACTCCGTGAGCTCGTGCCGCGCAGGCGGGCGTTAATGGTCGTCGCCGCACCGGTTGTCGCCGGTCTGGTGGGGACTGCTCTTTTGGTCCCGAACGGCAATCTGCCTCAGTCGCGGGCGGCGACGATGAATGCAGTCGCGCACGGTGTAGTCGGTAATTCGATCACGCCCGGTTACCTTCGCTCGCTCCCTCATGACGAGGCCGCCAATGTCGGCCGAGCCCTCTTCGTGCAGCGACCTCCCTCCCATCTGCACGGGCTGGCCCTTGCGTCCGCCGCTATCCCGGGCATTGCGGTGAAGGCCTATGAGCACGCGTCGAAAGTGCTTGCCATGACGGACCCCGCTTGTCACTTGAGCTGGGCCGATATCGCCGGCATCGGGAGGGTCGAATCTGACAATGGATTGACGTGGGGGAGTAACGCGCGCGTCTCGCTCGACGGGACGGTCACCCCTCCGATCCTCGGCCCTGTCCTCGACGGGGCGGATGGCATGCCGGCCTACCCGACACCGGACCACGGCGTCCTCGAGCACGGTGGCATGTGGGAACGGGCAGTGGGTCCCATGCAGTTCTTACCTTCGACTTGGATCGAGTACGCGCAAGACGGAAATGGCGACCACTCGAAGAATCCGCAGAACTTCTTCGATGCTGCGCTCACGACGGCGGTATTTCTCTGTGCCAACGGTGGTGACCTTGCCTCCGAGCGCGGCTTTGACAATGCAGTGCTGTCGTATAACAACTCGTCTTCGTACTTGTCGCTTGTGCGCGACTGGGTTGGCTTCTACGAGAGAGCCGGCGTGTCGCAACTGCTAAATGCCGGATCGAACTTGCTCCCGGTCGGAGTGAGCACGTTCGACCCAGGGGCGGGGTCCGGTGGTCACGCGCCCTCGAACCCTGGGAGCGGCAGCGGAGCGCTCGTCGATGAAGTGCTGGCGAAAGCTGTCGTCGCGACCGAGGCGCAGCACACCTTCTCGCTCTCGTTTGTGGCGCGCACTGGCGGGACGACCGGCGCGAGCGTCGCGACCGGGACCGTCGTGGTGGACGAGGTGACGCACGATGCGCAGATGTCGGTTCGGGTACCCGGATTCGGCGTGATTGATCTGGTCGAGTTCGCACACAGTGGGACGCCGGTCGTCTTCGTCGCCCTCCCCTCCTCGCTGGCCGATCCCCTCGGGGTCGTTGGCGGCGACTATCTGCAATTCTCTCGGGCGCTACAGAACGCGCTCCCCTCGCCGGTGACGGCGGGACTGTCGTTCGCGGCGGCTGACCTGATGTGGAGCGTCGGTGCCCTCGATGGAGCGACGGCGGCGATGGAGCTGTCTGGTCACTCGAAGGTTGCCGGTGTCAGCACAACTGCCTACAGCGGTCCGATCGATCTGACGGCCGCGTCGAATCGCGAGCCGGCCGCCAAGGCGGAGTTTAGGGAGTTGGCGTATCTGGTTGACTCCCAGCTCGTCGAGATGACGGCTTGGGTGGGCTCTGACGGCCTCGTCCACCAACTAGGCGTAGCGCTCCCGGAGCTGAAGGGTGCGTACTCGACGCCGATCTCACTCCAAGTCCGGCTATCGCGCTTCGGGATGCCGGTGACCATCAAGACACCTCCCATCGTGCCGTTCCCGCCGACCGCATCGACTACGACCAGTACAACAACCACCACGACGACGTCGTCATTGCCAACCACCACGACGACGTCGTCATTGCCAACCACCACGACGACCACGAGCCCGCCGCTGGCGCCTTAGTCAGGACGGCGTCGTATCGGCTGGTGCGCCGGCCACGAGTGCTTCGGCATCGGCGCGCGAACCAACCCGCAAGAAACGCACCCCGCCGTACCTCTCATCTCGCGCCAGACTCTCGTACCGCTCCTTGTACTTCGCGTGGTTGGTCCAGGCCCATCTGATGATGTTGCGCTTGGGGTCGAGCCGCCAGAGATTGTCGAACGGCTCGCGATTGCCGTTCCAGAGCTTCTCCCGCGTGATCGTACGGCGCAGGGTGCGACGGACGACCTGCGCCATGACAACTCGCCTCGGCAGGTCGAACCAGATCACCGTGTCAGCCCGATTCCAGACGATCTCGCGGGCGGCGGAGTAGTTGCCGTCGACGACCCATCGGTCCTTCGCCGCGATCTCGGCGACTTGGCTTTGGAACTCCTCGGTCGCAAGCGGCTCCCAGCCGGGTTGGTGGTAAAGAGAGTCAAGTTCGACGAAGTGAGCGCCGATCTGGTTCGCGAGGCGCCGCCCAAGTGTCGTCTTCCCGGAGCCCGAGTTGCCGACGATCGAGATCCGCTGCACCGATCGATCCTCGCGCGCAACCCCAGGTCGGGTGCGCCAAGGTGTTCAAGGGAATCACTTTCGCGAGGTAGCTTCGGACGGATGCATCCTCATCAGGGCAATGGAGCCCTTCGAGAGGGACCCGCTGGCGGTCAATCCGACGTCTTTGACCCCGACGCCGTCGTCACTGCGCGCGCCCTCTCGAAGCGGTTCGGGGACTTCACCGCTGTAGACGCCGTGAGCTTTTCCATCCGAAAGGGCGAGGTCTTCGGCTTCCTCGGGCCGAACGGAGCCGGAAAGACATCGACCATGCGTATGGTCTCATGCCTGTCGCCCGTGACCGAAGGCACCCTGCGGGTTCTCGGTCTCGACCCGAATCACGACGGTCCGGCGATCAGGCGCCGGCTCGGGCTCGTCCCACAGGACGACACGCTCGATCTCGAGCTCACGGTGCGAGACAACCTCTACCTTTACGGGCGCTACTTCGATATCGACAAGCGCGAGGTGCGTGCCCGCGTCGAGAACCTCTTGGAGTTTGCCCAGCTCCTCGAGAAGGGCGACGAAGCGGTCGACAAGCTGTCGGGCGGTATGAAGCGGCGCCTCACGATCGCCCGGGCTCTCATCTCCAACCCCGAGCTCGTGATCCTCGACGAGCCGACGACGGGACTCGACCCGCAGGCTCGTCACTTGTTGTGGGACCGTCTCTACCGGCTGAAGCAACAGGGCGTGACCCTCGTCATCACGACTCACTACATGGACGAGGCTGAGCAACTCTGTGACCGTCTCGTCGTGATGGACAAGGGCAGGATCGTGGCCGCCGGATCGCCGAGGGAGCTCATCGCCGAGTTCGCGACTCGCGAGGTCGCCGAGCTGCGATTCGGGGTCGACGAGAACGAGAAGATGGCAGACCGCCTGCAAGGAGTCGCCGGGCGGGTCGAGGTGCTGCCCGACCGGCTGCTCGTCTACACAGATGACGGCGACGCCGTGCTGCAGCAAGTCCACGAGCTCGGCTTGCACGCCGAGGCTGAGTTCGTGCGACGGTCGAGCCTCGAGGACGTCTTCTTGCGGTTGACCGGTCGTTCGTTGGCGGACTGACATGGCATCGGTCACCGCGGTCGCGCCAAACACGAGACGGGTTCCCGGGTTCGTGCGTCCGTATCGGTATTTTTTGTTGCGCTACCGACGGACGTGGCGGGGCACACTCACCTCGAGCATTCTCTATCCGCTCCTGTATCTCCTCGCGATGGGAGTCGGACTCGGTCATCTCGTCAACTCCCACCTCGCGACACATGGGGGATCGGCTCGCCTCGGGGGAGTCGGATACGTGCAGTTCATAGCGCCCGGCCTCCTCGTAGCGTCGGCCATGCAGTGGGGTGCGAACGAGTCGATGTACCCCGTGATGGGTGGCCTCAAGTGGCTGAAGACCTATCACGCCCTCCTGGCGACACCGGTGCAGGTGAAGGATCTCGTTCACGGCCACCTCGCCTGGGTGGCGACGCGGGTAGGGGGCTCCTCGGCAGTCTTCCTCGTCGTCGTGGCCGCCTTCGGTTACCTCGTCTCGCCTTTCGCACCGCTCGCGTTGTTCGTGGCGATCCTCACCGGTTTGGCGTTCGCTGCTCCGGTGGCGGCATTCACGTCCACCCAGGACAACGACTCTGCTCTCGCGCTCATGTACCGATTGGGACTCGTCCCGCTCTTTCTATTCTCAGGCACTTTCTTCCCGATCGGCCAGTTGCCCGGGTGGCTGCAGGTCGCTGCCCGGCTCACACCGCTCTACCACGGAGTGGCGCTTTCGAGGGGGCTCATGCTCGGCCACGTGTCGGTCGTCGACGAGCTCGGTCACGTTGGGTATCTCGTCGGCATGATGGTGATCGGCCTCGTCTGGATGAGACGATCGTTTACGAGGCGGCTGGTCGTATGAGCGCGCCCGCCTCTCCCGCCACGCGATCCGCCGCCTTTCCCCTACGCATCCTCCCGACGGCCACCTACGGTAAGGGGAGGGCTCGCAGGCTCGTCGAGCGCAACGTGGTCGCGTACCGCCGGCGGTGGTGGATACTCGCCTCTGGTTTCTTCGAGCCGTTCTTCTACCTGCTCTCGATCGGTCTTGGCCTCAATCACCTCGTCGGGAATCTGCAGCTGGCCGGCCGCCCCGTTGCCTACGCGGCCTACGTCGCGCCCGGACTCCTAGCTTCCTCTGCGATGAACGGCGCGCTGTTCGACTCCACCTTCAATATCTTTTTCAAGCTGAAGATCTCGAAGACCTACGACGCGGTGCTCGCCACGCCCATCGGCGTGCGCGACATCGCCATCGGCGAGGTGACTTGGGCGCTCATGAGGGGCTCGATCTACTCGTTCGCGTTCCTTGTGGTGATGGCAGCCATGGGTCTCGTAGCGACATGGTGGGCGATCCTCTGCTTTCCTGCTGCAATGCTGATCGGCTTCGCATTCGCCGGCGTCGGAATGGGCGCGACCTGTTACATGCGCAATTGGCAGGACTTCGACTACGTCTCGCTCGCATCGGTCCCGATGTTCCTGTTCTCCGCTGTCTTCTACCCATTGTCCGTCTACCCCGGATGGCTTCAGCTGGTTGTGTCGTGCACGCCGCTCTACCAAGGGGTGGACATGTTGCGGGAACTCGACGCAGGTGTGCTCACGCCGGCACTCCTGGGACATGCGGCCTATCTCTTCCTCCTCGGGCTTGGCGGCGTGACGGTCGCGTCGCGTCGTCTCGGGATCTTGTTGCGGCCCTGACCGGCGTTCGTCCTCTTTGCCCCCAAGGGTCCGAAGGCGCGCAGCGCCCATAAGCCGTGACGGTGCGCGCCTTATGGGCGTATACGCCGCCACAAAAGCGCGCAGCGCGCACCCTCCGCGTAGCTTTCGGGCTGTGACCGGTCCGACCTCACGCACCGCGCCAACCGCGCCAACCGCGCCAACCGCCCAGAGCGCGCGACGCGCGTCGAGCGGCTTTCCTCAAAGTGGCCGGGCCGCCGTGCCGATCCCACACAATCCGGCCGCAAACACGGAGCGGCGGTTCGCCATCTGCAGCATCTGCCACGGGCCGGCGCGTCCCGGCTGCTCGACGTGTTGGAGCTGCCTGACCGTGCGGGTCAAGCTAGGACACCCGCTCTGGCCCGTGGTTCCGCTCTTCCTGGTGGCGCCGCGGTCCGCCGCTCACAACTCCCTCGTTGCTTACAAAGCGTCCGCCTCTCGGGAGATCCGGCGACGCGCGAGCGACGAGCTCGCACGCACCGTTGGGGAGTGGCTGGGCGCTCACGCTGCATGTCTGTTGGGTGACCAACCTGCGAGCAGCCGTCTCACGCTTGTCCCGGTGCCCTCCTCGAGCGGAGGACGGCCGTCGTGGGGTGCGACTCACCCGGTCGATGCCCTCTGGCGGAGAGCCGTCGCCACCGCCACCGCCACCGGCACCCCCTCCGACATTCGCGTACGCCCGGTGCTGTCGGCTGGACCGGAGCCGCCGAGGCGCCTCAGTCCACGGACGGACGGCTTCGTCGTGACAGAGACGCGTCTTGCACCGCCGGTCGTCGTCGTAGACGACCTTTTTGTTTCCGGCGCCCGCGCGATGAGTGCCGCGGCTGCCCTCGAGCGGGCCGGGATACGGGTGCGGGCGGTGGTCCCGGTTGCGAGGTTCGTGAGACCCGACCACAACGATGCCTCGATGGCCTACTGGTCCACGTTCGGAGAGGTCGCTATGAATATTCGAGCGTGCGCCTGGTGCGTTCGTGAGACAGCCTCCTCGAACGCAGCAGCTTCGAATCGCAGCCGCAGGCCGTTGGCCTGGCGTAATGCGGAGGCTGTGCTCCGTATGAGCGCCTGACGGCGGATTCGTTGCGCTCGCTGCACGGCCTCCGTCGAAATACGACTAATCTGATCGGCATTAGAGCCCAAGGGGGCCGTCAGGGTTGTTCAGCCTGGCAGTCCCGGGGCGGCACCGATCAGAGATACCCACGACAGGAGACAACACATGGCTCTGCAACTCGGCGACACCGCCCCTGACTTCACTGCCGACAGCACCGAGGGAACGATCAACTTCCACGAGTGGCTCGGCGACAGCTGGGGCATTCTTTTTTCCCACCCGAAGGACTTCACCCCCGTCTGCACGACCGAGCTCGGTGAGGTATCCCGCCTGAAGGACGAGTTCGCCAAGCGCGGTGCGAAGGTGATCGGGGTCTCAGTCGACTCCGTCGCCTCCCACGAGGGCTGGGCGCAAGACATCGAGGATGTGACGGGCAACAAGCTCAACTACCCGCTTATCGGCGACGAGAACCGCACCGTGGCGGATCTGTACGGGATGATCCACCCGGCGGCGAGCGACACCCTGACCGTGCGGTCCGTCTTCGTCATCGCGCCCGACAAGAAGATCAAGCTCACCGTCACGTACCCGGCGAGCACAGGCCGCAACTTCGAAGAGATCCTCCGTGTCCTCGACTCACTCCAGCTCACGGCGAACTACTCGGTCGCGACCCCGGTCAACTGGCACGACGGCGAGGACGTCATCATCGTCCCGGCGATCGATGACGAGACGGCGAAGGAGAAGTTCCCGAAGGGCTTCAAGGCTGTCAAGCCGTATCTGCGGTACACGCCTCAGCCCAACCGCTGAGCACACCCACATCTCAATAGTCGGCGCTGCCGGCCGCGCTGCGAGCGTGGCTGACAGCGCCGATTCGCGTCATCGAACGCCGGCCAACGGCCGCCGTCGACACATGTGTCATGCCCGATCCCCTAAGGCACCCTTGCCGCGCCCTACGATCGGGGCGTGGTTGGTCTCGCGGCGCTGACTCGACGCGTCAAGGCGTCGTTCATGACGTCGGTGACAGAGCTGCCCGTCCTGCGCCAAGACGGCCTGCTCTACCTCATGGCGGCCGCGTTTGCGGTCGGTGAGGGCGTCTTTGCCGTCACGGCGGACTACCGGGAGTGGGGCCACGTAGCCGTCGGCCCCTACCTCCTCGCCGCTCTGGCCTGCGAGGTGACGTACCGTCGCCGCCGCAAGAAAGGAGCCGAGTACGCGGCGCTCGACTCAGGTGATGCCGCGAGTACGTTCCGCCGGCTGTTGGTCCTCGGGGCGCTCGCTCTCGTGGTACTCGTCCCGCTAGGTCTGCAGGTGACGTGGCGGGCTGATGCGACGCCTCAGATGACAAGCCACAACTCGGCTCAAGCACAGCCTGAGGTAGCGGTGATCGAGCGAGCGGGCGACCGTTTCTACGCATTCCAGGACCCGTACCCAGCCCACCCTTCGACCGTCGGCGTCTCGCCCGCGAACGACCAGAGGAGTGTCAACGCCAGCTCGTACTTCCCCTACCTCCCCGGCATGGTGCTCTTCGGGGTGCTGAACGCGCTGAAGATTCCTGCTGAGCTCAACGACGCCCGGGTGGAGCTCGCCGGCTTCACCCTCATCATCGTGGCGCTCGCCCTCTTGCTCGTCCCTGCATCGAGTCGGAGGCGATGGCGAGCCTTCCAGTTCCTGATCGTGCTGCCAACCGGTGCCCTCCCGATGGTGACCGGCGGTGACGATCTACCCGTGCTCGCTCTTTTATTGCTAGGGCTCGTGTTCGTGCAGCGGCGACAACCAGTCGCGGCCGGAGTCGTCATGGGCATCGCCGGCACGTTGAAATGGACCGCATGGCCGCTCATTCTTTTGGCGGTGCTGTGCGCGCGGGACGAGGAGGACCGCCCAGCCGCTCTGCGGTACACGCTCTCGGTGCTTGTCATAGTGATCCCGGCCGTCGGTGCTGGTGCCGCGCTTGGCGTGCACGCTTTCGTCTCCAACGTCGTGCTGTTCCCGCTCGGGTTGACCAAGATCCACTCACCTGCGGCCAGCCCGCTGCCAGGCCAGGTCCTCGTTCAGCTCCTCCCGGCCTACAAGAGAGCAATAACAGCAGCGCTTCTCGGCTCGGGCACGGTGGCCGTACTCGTGATGCTGGTCCGGTACCCGCCGCGTACGGCATACCAGGCTGCTCGTTTCTCTGGTTGGGCACTGCTCTTCGCAACGGTCATCGCGCCCGCGACTCGATTCGGTTATTTCATCTACCCGGCGAACATGCTCGTGTGGTCATACCTGTTGCATGTGAAGACCGACCGCTCGACCGAACGCGAGGGGACCCCCGCCGAGCAAGCCGAGCTGGAAACAGGCTTAGCCGCACCAGTCAGCGCCGAAGGTGGTCAGCTGGCGTCTTCGACCTGGTAGATCGTCATGGAGATCGTCGTCTTGGCCGCGCTTCCTCCACTACCTGCGAGTGCTGGAGCGACGAGTGCGCCCACGCCAGTGAGGTTGAGCCCGACACCCCATTGGTAGCCGTCACTGCCGTTGCGCTGAGCGAGGATCTCCGTCGAACCCGTATTCGGGGAAGTGATCGAGTTGGTGACCCATTTCTGTTCGCTCAGCAGCTTCAGGTAAAAAGTCTTGACCTCCGCTTCCGGAGCGTTGATGGAGATCTCGACGCGGCGGTTGAACACGTCGAGGCGACTGTCGAGGTCAGTTTTACCGAGGTAAGAGCTTCCGGCGGGTACGGCGAGCGAGTCGATGACGTCCAAAGGTGGTTCTCCGGCGGACGCGATATGAGCGATGAGCAGCGCGGCGGACTGTGCTCTCAGCTTCGAGCCCGGGACCACGCTCGCCGGTCCTCTCGACGCTGATGGGCGCGCCGAGCTCGTACCGACCAAGGCCAAGGCAGCGCCCCCGACCACGATCACGAGCGCGATCAGGACTATGACGAGAGCCGGCTTGAGCGACGGGCTGGGCCGCCCTGACGCGCCGGACGGCCTCGTGGTGGTGGACACTTCCGCGCGAGATTACCTGCTGTGCCACCCTCGGTATCTCCCACTCGGTACGCTCACAGTGGAGGTTGCATGGGCGTGAGGCGTACGAAGCCTGCAGGAGACGTTGGGGTCCCCGCAGACGAGGAGACGGCCGGAGTAGCTGCGCCTACGGTCGCGCCCGAGCCCGCGCCCGAGCCCGCGTCCGCAGTCGCGCCCGAGCTGCCGGCCGCTTCACCCATACCTACGCCGACGCCCGCTCCCGCGCCAATCAGCCCAGCTCGGCTGCTCATCCCTCCCTCCACCGACTCGATCGAGCCCGTGCTGGTCGCGCTCGCCGCCCGACGGTCGAACGAGGACTTGTCGCTTGTCAAGCGAGCGCACGGCCTGGCTGCGCGGGCCCATCACGGTCAGCACCGGGTGTCGGGCGAGCCGTACCTCAGCCACCCTGTCGCCGTCGCGACGATCGTCGCGGAGCTCGGCCTCGACTCGACGAGCGCGGTCGCTGCCTTGTTGCACGATTCCGTGGAGGACACGCGAGTCGAGCTCGAGCAGATTCAGCGTGAATTCGGCGACGATGTCGCCCGGATCGTCGACGGCGTGACCAAACTCGACCGACTCCGTTTCGGCTCGAAGGAAGCACAACAAGCGGCGACGATGCGCAAGATGCTCGTGGCGATGGCGAGGGACTGGCGCGTCCTCGTCATCAAGCTCGCCGACCGCCTCCACAACATG
>PLDN01000060.1 GCA_003136185.1 Acidimicrobiaceae bacterium
GCGTGGCGATGGGCAGGGCGATCGTGCGGGAGCCGGAGGCGTTCCTCATGGACGAACCGCTGTCAAACCTCGACGCCAAGCTCCGCGTGAGCATGCGGGCATCCCTGAAGGAGCTGCATGAGCGGCTCCATGCGACGACCGTGTACGTCACGCACGATCAGGTCGAGGCCATGACGCTCGGAGACCGGGTCTGCGTGCTCCGCGGCGGCGTGCTGCAGCAGGTCGACACACCGCAGAACCTATTCGATCACCCGGTCAACCTCTTCGTCGGCGGCTTCATAGGCTCACCCTCGATGAACATTGTCGCCGCCAAGCTGGTCCGCGATGACGGCGGGACAGCGGTCATGTTCGCCGAATACCGGCTGCCCATCTCTGAGGACGTCGTGCACGCCAGGCCGGAGATCGAGGCATACTTAGGCCGCGACGTGATCTTCGGACTTCGGCCGTCCGATTTCGAGGAAGCGAGCCTGGTTGATGAATCTTGGGCGAAGATGCCCGTTACAACCCACGCTACCGAGGCACTCGGCAGTGAGATCCACGTGATCTTTGTCATCGACGCGCCGCCTGTTAAGCACAAGGACATCGTGGACCTTGCCCCAAAGGCGGAGGAAGGCGAAGCGACGATCCCACTTTACGAAGGCAAGTCGGTTTGGACGGCGCGGGTCGACGCCCACATCCAGGTCCGCGCTGGCGACCGGATCGAGCTCGGGGTGGATACCCGCAACCTGTACTTCTTTGACCCCGACAGCGGACTCGCGATCGGCAACAAGCAAGCAGCAGAGCCGAGGCCCTCAAGACGCGGCAACCGGGCCGCGGATTCAGCTGAGCGGGTGTGACGGACCCGGTCGCTGCGGCCTGGCCGCTGGCCGGTGCTCGTCATCACTAGTGCGCGATCTTCTTGGCGATACTCAGCGGTGGCTGGCAGGGCGTGAGCCGCAACCAGGGCGCCGAGTCCACGCTCGCGTTCGTGGCCACGATGGAGCAGGCCCGCGCGCTGCGACGGCGGGCTCAGGCGATCCGTTCGCGAGCAACGGCAGCGAGCGCGTCGAGCAGATGAGGAACCGAAGCGACGGCAGCGCCAACGCAACGATCGGCGGCACCGTAGGTGAGGTAGATGTCGTCGCCGTCGAGATGGGCTCCCTGGACGAAGACCACCTCGTTGACGTCCCCGGCGCGCTCCCAGTCGAGCTCGGGCTCGAGGACTGGTTCGGGCAGGCGGCTGCGTACCCGCCCGGTCGTCTCGTCGAGCAGCGCCACGTTCATCGTGTACGAGCCGTCGGCCCGGCGCTCGTGGAAGAACAGGAGGAACCCCGCCTCGGACCGCACCGGCGGCGCGCCGGCGCCGATGCCGAGCGCTCCCGGCGAAGGGACCAGCAAGGTGTGGCTGGCCAGGTCGGCCAGGTGCGCGTCCCAGTAGTCGTCTGGCGCGTGCCACAGATGCTCGAGGTCGTCGAACACGGCGAGCTGCATATCGGGGTGGATACGGTGGATGAACGCGACTCGGCCATCGGCGAGGGTGAACACCACGGCGTCCTTGTTCGCGACTCCGGCTGGCCCGAGCAGCCGGCCTGTCGCCTCGTCAAGCTCGAACCGTTCGCCGTTCCAGCGCAGGTGGTGGGCGCCGACGCGCCACGGTCCGTTGCCGGGCTGAGGCAGGCGGGTGTAGGTCATCACCAGCCGCTGGCCGCCGCCGTCCTCCACCCACTGCACTCGCGGGTCCTCAAAGCACAGCGCGCCCCCGATGCCTGCGCCGGCAAGGACGTAGCCGTAGTCGTAGCGGTGCCCGTCGGCCGAGGTGAACACCACGATGTCAGAGACGTAGTCGACGAAACGCGTGCCGGTGCCGTCACCGAGGCGGTAGCCATCGCGCACGGCCCGCGCGAAGAGGTGGTAGACGCCGGCGTGATACAGGACACCGGCGTTGAACAGCGGCCCGTAGCCGAGCACTGCACCGGCCTCGACGATGGGCCGGTCGCGCAACCGCTGGACCGGACGCGTTGGGGTTGCGATCATCGAGCTGTCGCGCAAAGCGCCTCCTGCTTGGATCGATAGGGTCATGACACGCGTGCTATCGACACGATCAGAGCACGGCTTAACCAACTAGGTGGTGGATGCCGATGAGCGGCCAGGCAGATCCTCGCGAACTACTGCGGAGGTACTCGGACAACCCGATCCTGGGCCCGCACGACTTCCCCAAGATGGTAAACGCGGTCTTCAACCCGGGCGCCACAGTCATCGACGGCCGAACGCTGCTGCTGTTGCGCGTCGAGCACCGCACCGGTCTCTCCTCTCTCGTCGCAGCGACCAGCGAAGACGGGCTGACTGGGTGGGAAATCGACCCAGTTC
The DNA here is from genome assembly GCA_003136185.1 of Acidimicrobiaceae bacterium. Lineage (GTDB taxonomy): Bacteria > Actinomycetota > Acidimicrobiia > Acidimicrobiales > Bog-793 > Palsa-601. Next base: position 2,347 of record PLDN01000060.1, read on the forward strand.
GGGGGTTGCAGTCACAGTCGGACCGTTTCGAAGAGCACTGGGGGATCGAGGACCCGAGGATCACTCGTGTCGGTGACGAGTACTTCGTCGTCTACGTCGGATACTCCACCGCTGGGCCGCTCGTCTGTCTGGCCAAGACGCGTGACTTCGTGAAATGGGAGCGGAGCGGTGTCCTCCAGCCGCCCGAGGACAAAGACGCCGCACTGTTCCCGACGACCTTCGGCGGCAGGTGGGCGCTGATTCACCGGCCTGCACCGGCAATGCCAGGGGTGGGCGCTCACATCTGGCTGTCGTTCAGCCCCGATCTGCACCACTGGGGCGACGCCCGCGTGCTGCTCGCGGCACGGCACGGTGCTTGGTGGGACGCCAACAAAATAGGGCTCGGCCCCCCGCCGCTCCTCACCAAAGATGGCTGGCTGCTCTGCTACCACGGAGTGCGCGTCACGGCTTCAGGGTCGATCTACCGGCTCGGGTTGGCATTGCTGGACAGGGACGACCCGACCAAAGTTGTAGCGCGCGGGAACGAGTGGGTGTTCGGTCCCCACGAACCTTACGAACGATCAGGCGACGTGCCCGACGTCGTGTTCCCGTGCGGTTGGATCCTGCGCGATGACGGCGACACCCTGCACGTCTACTACGGCGCCGCGGACAGCGTCGTCTGTGTGGCCGAGGCGAGTCTGGAGAAGCTGCTGCGCCACCTGGAGGAGCACCCGTACCCGCAAGACGAAGAGCACCCGTACCAGCTGGACGCGGCCGGCACGCCTCCGAGCGGGCCCCCAGGCGTGGCGTAATGCGCCTGGCCATGCTGGCACCCATCGCCTGGCGTACCCCGCCGCGGCACTACGGGCCGTGGGAGCAGGTCGTCGCGAACCTGACGGACGGGCTTGTCCAGCTTGGCGTCGACGTGACCCTCTACGCCACAGGTGACTCCGGAACCCGGGCCGAGCTTCGATCGGTTGTCGCCCAGGGATACGAGGAGGGCGCTTCCTACAACGTCAAGGTGTTCGAGGCGTTGCACATCGCCCGAGTCTTCGAAGAGGCCGACCAGTTTGACCTCATCCACAACCACTTCGACTTCCTTCCCCTCATGTGGAGCCGGCTCGTCGCCACCCCGATAGTGGCGACCATTCACGGGTTTTCGAGCGCGGACATCCTGCCCGCCTATCGCGCCTACGACGACCGCGTGCACTATGTGGCGATCAGCGCAGCCGATCGCCACCCCGACCTCACTTATGTCGCCACGATCCATCACGGCATAGACCTCGACGCCTTCCCCTACCGACCCAACCCAGACCCCGACGGTCATGTGCTGTTCTTCGGCCGCATCCACCCGGACAAGGGGGCTGCGGACGCGATCGAGATCGCCCGCGCCGCCGAACGCCCGATCGTGCTCGCCGGCATCATCCAGGACCAGGAGTACTTCGAGGCCGAGGTTCGTCCCCGGCTCGGGCCGGAAGCCGTGTACGTCGGTCCAGTTGGCGGGAGTGACAGGGCTGTGCTCCTCGGCTCGGCTGCCGCTCTCCTCCACCCGATCGCGTTCGAGGAGCCGTTCGGCCTGTCCGTCATCGAGGCGATGGCCTGCGGCACGCCGGTCATCGCCTACCGGCGAGGCTCGATGCCGGAACTGATCCAAGACGGCGTGAACGGCTTCCTCGTACACGGACTCGACGAAGCAGTAGCGGCCCTGAGCAAGCTCGACACGCTCGAACGAAAGACGTGCCGCGTCGACGCAGAGGCCCGCTTCTCGTCGGCGCGGATGGTCGCCGAATACGCCGCCGTCTACGACCACATTCTCAGGGGCGAGCGATGAGCACCATCGGTGCGGTCACGCGCTCGGCCAACAACCCGATCCTCACGCCGGACGACGTCCCGTATCTGGTCGCAACGGTGCACAACGCGGCCGCCGGCCGTCTTGACGACGGCCGTACGGTGCTGTTGTTCCGGTCCCTCACGCCGAACGGGAGGTCCATCCTCGGCTACGCCGAAAGCGACGACGGCGAACACTTCACAGTACGGCCCGAACCGTTCCTGACGCCGGCCACCGAGGAGCCGTTTGCCACCTATGAACGATTTGGCGTGGAAGACCCACGGCTCACCAGGCTCGACGGCACCTGGTACTTCACCTACAGCGCCTACTCAGAGCACGGCGTGCGCATCGGGCTCGGCCGCACCACCGACTTCACCGCAGTCGAGCGAGTCGCCCTCATCACCGAATCCGACCATCGCAACGTCGTTCTGTTCCCCGAACGGATCGGCGGCGACTACGTCCGGCTCGACCGGCCCCACACCGAGCTCACCCCATGGTCCATCTGGATGTCCCGATCGCCTGACCTCGTCCACTGGGGGCGAGCCGAACAGCTCATCACCCCGGCGACCTATCACTGGACGAGCGGGAAGATCGGTCCTGGTGCGCCACCCATCAGGACTGACGCTGGATGGCTCCACATCTTCCACGGCGTGTACCCGACAATGGGAGGGAACGTGTACCGCCTCGGCGTCGCGCTCCACGACCTGACCGACCCCGCCCGTGTGCTCGGCGTCGCCGACCCGTGGATTCTCGAACCCCACGATCCTTGGGAACGAACCGGCTACGTCCCCAATGTCGTATTCACTTGTGGAGCGGTCGTGGAAGACGACGGCAGGACCCTGCGCCTGTATTGGGGCGCGGCCGACACCGTGTTGTGCACCGGCACTGCCGATCTCGAACAGCTCGTGGCGCTCTGCACCCACGACACCCGACCGGCGACCCCACGACGGTAACCGCTTCTGTCCACGGGTCGCAAGAAACCCTTTGTCCTCGAGGAGGCCATCACAGATGACGTTGATCGCCGAGAACGGGGCCTGGACTTCAGCGGTTCCTGTCCCGTGTCGATTCAACCCCACGTGAGAGCAAGTCGCGTAGTGTGGGGCACCAATACTCCGATCAGGCGGCTGAGCTGGCACAGCGCGCGCATGGCAGGCCAGCATCGGCTGTGTTCTTCTCCCTCCTCTACTTCGGACTCTGCAGCTTCTCGGTCTGGTCCGGTCATCTTGACGATCCGCGTCCGACACCGACGTCGAGCTCCTGGTGCTCCGGCACCAGGTCCGCATCCTCGAGCGCCAGTTGCACGGCCGTCCTCGCTACCGGCCGGCAGATCGGGCGATCCTCGCGGCACTCAGCCGGTTGCTCCCACGGCTGCGTTGGCGGTCGTTCCTCGTCACCCCAGAGACCTTGTTGCGATGGCACCGCGAAGCGGCCAAGCGCAAGTGGCGGAGGTGGCGCCGGCAACGTGGGCACGGTCGGCCGCCGTTTGAGCGACCAGCTCGTCGGGCTCGTCGTCCGCCTCGGCCAGGAGAACCGTTCTTGGGGATGCGTGCGCATTCCCTCCGGGGCCTTCGTCACCCAACTTGCCCGCAACCTCGTCGCCGATCTCGCAGAGCGCGGCCGGTCCGTGAAGTTCCTTGTCCGCGACCGAGATGCCAAGTTCACCGCCAGCTTCGACGAGGTGCTTCGCTCCGATCACATCCGGGTGATCAAACGCCTGTCCGGGCACCTCGAGCCAACGCGTCCGCGAAGCGCTGGGTAAGAACGGTACGCGCCGAGTGCCTCGATCAGATGCTCATCCTCGGCCATGGCCAGCTCGAGCGCGTCCTCCGTCAGTACGTCAGCCACTACAACCGGCAACGGCCTCACCGGGCCATCGATCTCGAGGTCCCCGCTGGCTCGGCTGCCGTCCCGGTCCCGACCCTTGCGGTCCGGCGTCACGACGTGCTTGGTGGTCTCATCCACGAGTATTGCCCGGCGGCCGCATAATCGACCGGCCTCGCGGAGATCAGACGCCATCGCCGCTGGCCGCATGAGATCGGGCTCGTTGAGGCGCTGGCACCGCCCCGAATGCTCGCGTCGGCTCCCCACCGCTTGTCGCGCTCCTGACCTGAGCTGATGGCGGCGAGATAGTGCCCACACTGCGCGATCGACATTCTGGGACCCTTCACCACATCCGGCCAGCCTGGTCCGCATCGAAGCCCTGGTCAATGCCGGCGCACGAAAAATTGCACCCAGCACGCTCGGACGAGTTTTCGGCACCCACAATATCGGGCACCGACAAGTCCAGGATTACTGGGTCGAGCTGAGGCGACGAGCCTCGACCCTCGGTTCCCCTTCATAGGCTTGCGACATCAGCTCGATTTCAGCGGGACTCACCCGGTGCGACGCAGCGACGTCCCGCCAGTCATCGGTACTTGCCTCGATCTCCGCGACGATCTCCTTCGCGCGAGTGACCGTCAGTCGGTAGTAGCCGGCGACCGAGCACGCGAGGTCCACGCTCGACGTCGCATCCTCGATTCCCGGGGAGGTCGACTGCACGCCAGTTCCGTACGGATTTGGGTTGAGATCGTAGGCGGGCGAGAGCGTCCACGCGCGTCCCTCACGAAGGAACCCGTGATTGCGCAGGTGATCGTCGGTGTTCGCGGTGAGCACCGAGAAAACGACGCGTCGAAACAGTTGCTCGAGCTCGCGGCGTGGCGCGTCTGAAACCGCCTCGAGCACCTCGGCAATTTCGAGGTAGCTCCGGCGATCACCGTCTGTCGCCTCGAGCATCGTGAGCGCACTGGCGAATCCCACTCGCCGCCTCCCAGCTCGGTCGAACCGGTCAAGGAGAAGAACATTGCGGTTGGCAACCTGGACTAGCTCAGCGCGCGCGACGTCAATCCCTGCGCGCCGTGCGAGCTCGTTCTCGATCATCTCCCACGCGGCGACGTCCCACTCGTCGCCTTCGGCACGCGGGAACTTGGCGATGGCGAGTGTCCCGTCGGGCTTGCGTACCGCGGCCTTCGGTCGCGCACCACCGAGCGAGCTGCCGGCCGCAATAAGGTCTCGAATTGCCCGGTCAGCACGTTGTGCAGAACCGACTCGATCGCTCGCGGCGAGGAGCCGTCCGAGCTGCACGAGCTGAGGAACGCCGACGGCGTCCTCGGCGAAGTACGCACCCGTGCTCGGGTCGCGGAACCTCGTCGAGCCTTGCCTTAGCTCGTCCCTGGTTCCGAGGAGGAAGTCGATTGGCCCGACCGAGCGCGGTGTGGTTCGAGCCACCCTCGCGCGCTCCTGCTCACTTCGGCGCATGAGATTCTGCCCCCACCGATCTGGCGCACCGTCGGTGAAGGCGTTGAAGAGCGCTTTTCCCCCCGGCGGCTGGAAGACGCCGGTGCCCAACGGAAGCGCTGGGTCGAGGGGGTAGGCGCGCGCATCAGCGAGGTAGGCACGGTCATACTCGAAGGTTGTGCTTTGACCCCTCCGCTCGTAGATGCGAAGTGTGCCGGCCAACACGTCATCGTCATCGATACCGACCAGCACCTCGACACGATCAGGTGCCATCGTTATCGCCTCACCCGGTTGGGAAGCGTCTCGTCAGCCCTTAGCTTTCCGACATCGGTGGCATAGGGGTCGGCTGCTTCGACGACGCGCTCCATCACACCGAGGACGCGAAGGACGCGAAGGAGGCTCTCGGTGCTCGCCGTCCCCGCGCCCTGCTCGATCGAGCGAAGCGTGCCGCGCGCGATGCCGGCCCGTTCGGCGAGAATGGTCGTGGAGAGTCCCTGTAGCTTGCGCCAGGTCGCGACATGCTCACCCAACTGGCGTAGGGTTCTCGAGACGGCGATGGGCATGGTCGCGGGAGGCATGACTCTCTCCTAGTGGTCAATATGCTGATCACTATACCGGTTAGTGGTCAGCATGATGACCACTAACTCCAGGGTGCAAGAACCGGCGGTTCCGCTGGCTAAACGATTGTTCCCCTTGCATCGACTTGAGGAGCCATCTGAGATAGCGAATGTCCGGGGGCTGGCCGGCGTTGAGCCAGAGAATCTCGAAGAGCGCGTCCCACAGTGAGTCGATGAGGCGCCCCGTCGCGGACCCCTGCACGGAGTTGCGCTGGGCAGCCAGGTACTCCCCGACACTTTGCTCCCAGCCTGTGACAAGCAACGCGATGTCGAGGCCATAATGGGAGAGACGCTGATCGAGAGGTCGCTCCTTTGTCTCCAACGCGTGGAGGAACTGGATAACTCGAAACAGACGCTCCACATCAACGGGCGCCCCGTCGGCGAAGACAAGCTGTGCCAGGTTCGCGTATAACGGGGGCAACCGCTCCACAAGTTGGCTGTGAAGCTCATCGGCTACGGGAAGACCAAGGTCCGCGGAGCCCCAGGCGCCAACCAGGACGACGGTCCTGCCAGCCTCGGACCAGTCGCATGCGTCCCAGCCGAAGGTGGCCACCCGACCCATCGTAAGCTCATGATGAAGTGAGAGAAGTCATCACAAGACGACGACCCTCCCGCGATGTCCGAGCAATCGGCGCGCTCGTACCTGACGGATGCCCGATGGGACTCAGTCAACTTCATGATGGCGGAACGGTGGTCTCGCTTCAGCTGGTCTCCGGCTATCCCAACACGAGCGGGTTGAGCGCCGGAGTCCGAGCGTCATCGGCAGCGGCGCTTGAGGTAGGCGGGCGTCGCGCCTGAATACTGCCGAGCAAAGATGTCCATCCGTGCCTTCCTTGCGACCATGGTGCCGGCCTCCAGATTCGCTTCGGTCCTGCCCCTCCGGTCGGGGTCGCCGGAACCATCGTTCCGCGTCTCGCGGCCACCTGTCGAACGGAACAGCACGCGTCGCGACCATCGACAGACACCAACTCGCCGCCGGATCCTGCCGGACAGCCAGTTCTCGCACCTTCACGGTCCAGATCGAAGTCTTGGTCAAGGCCTGTGCGCGAGTAATTGCACCCTTCGGGTGCGGCTACGCTGCGGCGGTGGCTGCTGAGGGGCCGGGAGCAGTGCTGACGCGCCGCAGCGTGATCTTGTGCACCCAGATGCGCTCGGGGAGCTGGATGCTGTCCGACCTCTGCCAGCAGACCGGCCTGCTCGGCCAGCCGGAGGAGTACTTCCGGCCCGACTACCGGCACCACTGGTCGGCTGAGTGGGGTATCGCGATGCGGCGCTCATACGCGCTCTACGTCGCCTCCGCGATACGTCACACCTCGACGCCGAACGGCGTGTTCGGCGTGAAGATGCACGCTTACCAGATGAACTGGTTCCTCCGACAGCTCAGGGTGACCTGGGGAACGGATCCCGACACGACCGACAGCGAGATCCTGGAGCGGTGGCTTCCGAGCGCGACGTTCGTGCACCTGAGACGCCGCGATGTGGCCCGCCAGGCGATCTCCTACTACCGCGCGGCGCACTCCAACGTGTGGTTCGAGATCCGCGAGGACGAGCCCGCGGCCGCCGAGCACAACCCGGCCGAGCGGCAGACCTTTTCCGAGGAGGCAGTCTGGGGTGAGATCCGCTATTTCGAGAACGCACTGGTGACCCAGGAGCGGACCTGGTCGCGGTTCTTCGCGGCCACGGGCATCGAACCGCTGGAGCTGTCCTACGAGGAGCTGGTCGACGAACCGGCGGAGGCGGTGCAGCAGATCCTCGCCCTCATGGACATCGAGCCTCCGAACGACCTGGAGGTCTGTCCCCGCCTGAAGCGGCAGTCCAACGAGGACACCGAGCGGTGGCTCGAGCGCTACCTCGCCTGCCGAGACTCCGTCACACCGGTGCCGCCTCGGCCGGACCGTCTGCTGGGCTCGAATGGCTCGGGCACCGGCGCCAGGCCTGGTGGTGGGACCGAGGCCGCGAAGCTTTTCCCCGACGCCGAGCCACCACCGGCCGAGCTCGGTCCCGCCGGATTCGTCGACGGCACGGTGAGCTGGGCGGAGCTGGTTGCGAACCTCGTCATCTCCGGCTTGCCGATGGGTGCAGCCGCCGCCCTCGTGGACGCGCTCCCCGGCGAGGGAGCACCTTCCACCCCGTCGACGGCTCGTCCTGACTGGAGGCGGAGTCGCACGCCGCTGCCGGCGCAGCAGATCTGATGACGCTCGACGAGTGGCCTGGCCGCGGACCTGCAGCCGAGCCCGCCATGGGTCTGGTCCCTACGACCACGACAGCGGCTCCGGTTGATCGGACGCACATCGTCGTCGGCACGCCCTGGGCAGGCAGCTGGAGGCTCTGCAACCTGATGGGGCGGACCGGGACCATGACGACGCCGCTGCCGTGGTTCGACCCCTTGCGGGTACCGGCCTTCGCGCGCGAACTCGAGGTCGCGTCCGATGCTCGGCCGTGGGCTGCCCGCTACCTCACCGCCGTGCGCGAGCGTGCCACCGCGGACCGGGTCTGCTCGTTCAGCATGATGTGGACGCACCAGCGCTGGCTGCTCCAGATCGCACGGCTCGCACTCGGCCCGGATTCCGACGCGCGTACGACGCTCGACCCGGACGTCGTAGCGACCTCGTTCCCGAACCCGAGCTACGTCTGGGTGCGGTGCAGCGATACCGCGGCCCAGGCGCTCCGGTGGTACGCGAGCCGGCATCCAGAACTCGCCCAGGTGTACCCCGGCGCGCTTGGCGGTGCGGCGCCTCCGGCGGACTTCCAGGAGGTCCGGTGGCTCGAGTCGGTGGCGCTCCGGCAGGAACAGGGATGGGCGACCTACTTCGCGATCCACGGGATCAGGCCGGTCGTCGTCTCCTCCGAGGACCTGGTCGCGGAGCCCGTGACGGAAGCCCTCACGGTCGTGAGGCGGCTCGGGTACGAGCCGTCCGGGCTGCCGAGCTCAAAGGGAGCCGAGGAAGGGATCGAGGCCGTCGCAGGTCGGTTGGCCGAGCCGTACCGGCGAGCGCGGTCGCGTCTGAGCAGTGATGTCGGCGTCAGGGCCAGGACGCCATGAGCGACGACTCGCCGGCGCCCCGCCACCTCAGCGTCCTGCTCTCTGTCCGTCCCTACCTGGGGCACCTTCACCCGATGATCCCCCTGGCTCGGGCACTTCTCCGGCGGGGTCACCGGGTCGCGGTGGCGACAAGCGAGGATGTCGCCGAGATCGTTGTCGGTGCCGGCCTCGCCTGGATCCCGGCGGGAATGAACCCCCGCCAGACCCCGGAGCTGTCGGCTACCGACCCCGACTATGGCTACATGACCGTGAAGGCGAAGGTCGACGATCTGCTCGCCCTCGCCATTGGCGACTTCCGCCCCGACGTCATCGTCCGCGATCCGACGGACCTCGCGCCGATCGTCGTGTCCGAGCTCGTCGGTGCCCTGAACGTCATCTACGGCCTCTCGAGGTTCATCCCGAAGGAGTCGTGGGAGGTCCTCGGCGCGGACCGGACCATCGCCCGGCTTCGTCGGCACTATCGCCTCCCCGAGGACGCCGGGCTCGAGAGCATGTTCTCCGGGCTGTACCTTGCCGTCTTGCCCCCGCTGCTCGAGGTGCAGAACCCACTCCCGGTAGAGCTGGTCCAGCCCATCGCCTACGTGCCCTGGGACGGCGACGAGCGCGATGCCGAGGCGCTTCCGGACCATCGAGCGGAGGGCCGGCCGCAGGTCCTGGTCACCCTGGGCACCGTCTACAACGTCGAGACCGACCTGCTCGCTCGGTTCGTCGAAGCCTTCAGGGACGGTGAGGTCGACGTGCTCGTCGCTCTTGGGGAGGGGGCGGACCCGGGGATCACCGAGGGTGCACCGGAGAATGTGCGTTTTTCGCGGTATCTGCCGTTCACGAAGGTACTCCCTCGCTGCGACGCCTTGCTCTGTCACGGGGGCTTCAACACTGTCATGAGCGCGCTGCTCGCGGGCGTGCCGACCGTGTGCGTGCCACTCGGGTCGGACCACGACCACAACGCCTACATCTGCCGACGCGAGGGCTTCGGTATCTGGCTCGACGAGGCGGAGGCGTCGCCCGAGCGCATCCGCCAAGCCGTCGCCACGGTGATCCGGGATCGTGGGTACGCCGAGCGGGTCAGAGCCTTCCGGCGCCAGCTGGCTGCCGCGCCTCCGCTCGACACTGCGGTCCGCCGGATCGAGCAGCTCGTCGAGGTCAGGGAGACCACCCCATGACGAGACCCGGCACCGGAGAGAACCTGCCCAGCCTCGAGATCAGGGTTGCGGCGGCCGACCCCGATCTTCCGCAGCTCGAGCGATGGGCTCGTGCGCTCGACGCCTCGGTGAGCCTCGCCCGCCCACGGGTCAAGAGCGTGACTGCCGTCGTTGCCGACGCGACCTCGTCGGGCCTATCGCCTGAGCGTTTCCGACGAGCAGGCTCAGTGGACAGTTGGGGGTTCAGTGCACTGGACCCGCACCGCATCGAGCACGCCGAGGCCGATCTCGTGTTGCTGCTGTCGGCGTCGGCCGAGCTTGCTCCTCGCTGCCTCAGCGAGCTCCTTGCCGCCATCGGGGACGGGGCGGTAGGGATCGTCGAGCCCCGGTGGCTGCCATTCCAGAGCGCGAAGCCACTCGATCCCACCACGATGGACGTCAGCTGGGCGTCGGCAGCCTGCTACCTCGTCCGGCGGGAGGTCCTCGCCAGCACCGGCGGCTTCGACACCGAGGCCTTTCCTGGGCTCGGCGCCGACGTGGACCACTCGTGGCGCACACGGGTCGCGGGGTGGTCCGTGCGGTGCGTCCCGACTGCGGCGGTCTTCGTCCACGGCACCGGGCCGCGAGGAGATCCCCTACTCGAGCCCAGCGTCGCAGCGGCGAGCGCCAAGCTGCGGCTCGCTGCGACGTATGGCGGGCCGGCGGCTGCGAGGGCTTGGGCGAGCGCCTGGGCGGCGGCCGGAAGCGTGGAGGAGCGGCAAGCAGCCGACAACTTCGTGCGCGGGCTCATGAATAGCGACGGCACGAGCGGTGACTCCGATGGGGATCTCGGGAGCGCGCGCTCATCCGATACCGACGTGTTCGTGCAGGAGCTCTTCTCCCTCCAGCGAGACGACCCGGGGGAGTATCCGCTCGCGGCGAGCGCCCTCCGGTCTGAGTGGGGTGAGGGCGACGAAGGTGCCGTCGAGCGCCCCACCGCAGGCCAGCCCTTCCTCTCGGTCGTCGTGCGCACGCAGGGGCGCCGACCCGTCGAGCTCGAGGACAACTTGACATCGCTCGCTGCCCAGAGCTGCCAGGACTTCGAGGTTCTCCTCGTCGGCCACGACCTTGACCCCAACCGGAGGGAGGTTGTCGAGTCTGCCGTCCGCTCATTCCCGGCAGAGCTCGCCCAAAGGATCCGTGTGCTCGAAGTGTCGGGCGGCGGGCGGGCGCGCCCGCTCAACGCCGCGCTGGGAGAAGCCTCCGGCGCGTACCTCACATTCCTCGATGACGACGACGTCGCCCTCGATAGCTGGGTGGGCGAGTTCCGCCGTGTCGCCGAGCAGCACCCCGGCGCCGTGGCGTGGACGCAGGTCGCGTGGCAGCGGTGCGAGCTGGCTGGTGAGCCCCGGCAGCCCATCTGGAGGGTGACGGAGGCTCCTCAGCTGTTCGTCCGGCAGTTCGACCTTGTCGCTCACCTGCACGAGAACGGCACGCCGAACTGCGGCATCGCCGTACCGAGCGCGGTCGTCCGGATGAACGGGCTGTCGTTTTCCGAGGAGCTTGCCGTGTTCGAAGACTGGGAGATGGTCCTGCGCCTCGCGCAACTGGCGCCCTTCCGCCCGACTGGAGCGGTGACCGCGCTTTACCGGCGGGGCAGTCCGGACAGCTCCGGGGTCTCGCACGGGGCCGCCGAGTGGGAGGAATCGGCGGCTCAGGTGATCGAGCGGCTCGGCGCCGCCGGCTTCCTCGTACGCGGGGAGCACCTGCCTCGGCTCCACGAGGCGCTCGCGGAGCTCGACGAGCTCCGCCGGCGCGTCGGCGCGGCCGATGACCGCTCCGACGACTCCGGTGCCACCGGTCGCTCCCACCCGCCTCTCGGCCGGCCCATAACGAGCGAGCACTTCGACGGCCTCGGCACCGTCGTCGTGGGCGCCCATCTCGACGACGCCGTGCTGAGCTGCGGGGAGCTGATCTCCGGACTCGGCAAGGTCGCCGTCCTAACCGTGTTCGCTGGGGAGCCTCGCTCCGGGCAGCCGTTGACAGACTGGGACCGGGGCTGTGGCTTTGCCTCCGAAGACGACGTGGTGGCCGCCCGTGTTGCCGAGGACGAGCATGCGCTGGCTGTCGTAGGCGCGACGGCGGTACGCCTCGCGTTCCGGGACGAGCAGTACCGGGACGGCTCGACGATCCTCACGGCAGGCGAGGTTGGGGAGGCGGTGCTCGCGGCCGTGAGGAGTATCGGCACAGGTGCCGTCGTCTTCCCACTCGGGATCGGGCACGACGACCACCGTCTGGCTGCTGCCGCTGCGCTTTGGGCCTGCGAGCAGGCGCCGGAGCTCGAGTGGTTCGCGTACCAGGATCTCCCGTACGGCTACGAGGAAAATGCCACTGACGAACTGCTCGAGCGGCTGGGGCGCTTCGAGCCTGAGGCGGTTTCGTTCCCCGGGCTCGGCGACAAGACGCTCAAGCAAGCCGCTGTTGACTGCTACGCCTCGCAGCTCGATGCGCTCGGGGACGACCGGCGGTCGCTCGCGTTCGAGCCGGAGCGGTACTGGAGGCTTCGGCGGACGTCCCCCGACGCGAGCGAGAATGCCGACGGGAGCGGACCGCTCCGATGAAGCTGCTCCTGTTCGGCAAGTACCCGCCCATCGAGGGAGGTACGAGCAGCCAGACGCTCAACACGGTCCGACTCCTCGCCGCCGCCGGTCACGAGGTCGATGTCGTCACGAACGCCCGCGAGGCCGAAGCGAGTGTGCGCGCCTTGATGACCCCTTCCGACGACGAGCGGCTAAGGGCTCTCGAGGGGGCGGGACAGGAAGGTCCGCCCGACGCTCGACCCGGTCGGGTTCGCGTCCACCACACCTCGCCGCTCCCGCGAACCGCGTACATGCCCTGGGCTGAGCCCTTCGTATCGAAGCTCTTCGGCCTCGGCGTCGAACTCGCCCGCTCGAACAGGTTCGACCTCGTCCTCGGCTGGTACCTCGAGCCCTACGGAATGGCAGCGGGCATGGTGGCAGAGGCGACGGGGCTCCCCCTCGTCCTTCGCCATGCCGGGAGCGACATCAACCGGCTTGCGCGGCATCCCGACCTCCAACCTGGCTATCGCTGGCTCCTCGGGCGGGCGGACCGCATTCTGACCGGCCCGAGGAGTGCTCGCCTGCTCGTCGACCTCGGCGCGAAGGCGGCGACCCTTCGCATGACGGGGACCGCCATGCTGCCGGATTACTTCGACGAGCCGGCCGCACCGATTCAGCTGGCGGAGGTGGCCGGGCAAGCCGCCGCGGCGCTCGGACAGGCCGGTCTGAGCGCGGAAGCAAGCGAGGCCCTCGTCGCCAACCTCACATCCCTGTCGCACCGGCTGCCAGCGCCCGTCGTCGGCGTGTGCGGGAAGGTGGCGTCCTCGAAGGGCTCCTACGACCTGGTCGCGGCGCTCGAACGACTCGCGGCGGACGGCGTCGGATTCACCCTGCTCGGCGCCCTCGGGGGCCAAGAGGAGCTGTTCGCACCATTCCTCGAGGCGCTCGTCGCTACGAGGCACCTGCGGAGCCGAGCCGTGATCCTTCCGCTCGTCGCTCCGTGGCGCATGCCGGGTCTGTTCGACGCGTGCGACCTCGTCTGCGTGCTCGAGCGCCGTTTCGACGTCCCCGTTCACCGGACCCGGCTGCCAGAAGAGGTGCTGCGACGGGGGAGGACACTCCTCTTGTCGGGCGAGATCGCGGCGTCGTTGCACTTCTCCGCGAAGCTCGAGGATCGCAACAACTACCTCCGGGTGGAGGACCCGTCCGACATCGGCAGCCTGGCATCGGTCCTCAACGAGGCGCTGACCGATCGTGGCTTGCGTGACCAGGTCGCTCGTGGCGCGCGAGCTCTCTCGGACGAGCTCTCGGCCAGTGCCAGCAGCGACGGCCCGACCGAGGCAGTGGCGCTGGCGATCTCGGAGCTCGCCGGCCGCAGCGCCCCTCTGGTCAGCTGAGCGGCGGGACGTCCTCTAAGAGCTCCTCGAGCAGCCACGGTTCAACGGCGGCCTGCGCGACCGAGGCGACGACGTCGAAGTCAGGGTCGTCTGCGAGGCCCTGGCGAAGGTCCGAGGGAAGGTGAGGCGCGCGCGCGAGCACCGCCCTCACCCGCGCCGACGGGTCCCGAACGAGGCCGCGCATCGCAGGAGGGAGCAGGTTCGGGTTCCCCGCCGCGGCGAAGCGCACGCCGGCCTCCGGGTCCCGAGCCAGGTGCCCCAGCAGCGGCTCGCGACAGCGACGGTTGGCCGCGAGAGCCTGCCGCACGTCCGGCTCGGCGTCGGCAGCCAGCCGGCCCGCGAGTGCCGGCAGCACGGTCGCTGTCTGCGACGCGACGGCCCGGCGCACCTCGGGAGCCGTGTCGGCGCCGAAGACGATAGAGAGCGCGATCGGCAGGTGGGCATTAGCTGCCGCAGCCGCCCTCAGCAGCACCACATCCGAGCGCGACGCCGTCGCGAGTACCTCTATCGGACAGCGCGGATGGCTCAGCGCAGCCGCGACCACATAGTCGTCGTCGTCGGCAGCGAGCTGGCGGAGCAGCGTCGGGGAGGCCCCCGAGTTGTTGCCAGCGGCGAGGCGGACGTCCACGTAGGGATCCCTCGCGAGCCCCCGCAGCACCGCCTCGGATGTGCGCGGGTTGGCCGCGACCATGAGGTTGCAGGTGAGGCTCCGCGACGGGCGCAGCGCGGCCGGAGGCGTGGCTGGGTTCGCGAGCGCCACCTGCCGTGCTCGCCGGTCCGGATCGCTCGCGAGCTGCCGGAGGAGGTCGGCTGGACATGCACGGTTGCCGGCGGCCGCCCTGCGTTCGTCGGGGTCTTCTGACCGCACCCACTCCCGGAGCAGTCTGGTCGGGACGCGCGGGTTGCCGATGATCGCGAGACGGACGATGGGCGACTCGTCGTCGGCCAGGCTGGCGACGAGGAGCGGTGCGGCCATCACGTTGCCTACGACGGCGAGTCGGACCGAGTCGTCGTCGTCCTCTCCGAGCCGTTCGAGCAGCTCCGGCGGAGCAGACGGGTTCGCCGCCGCGGCACCGCGGACCCAGGCGTCGTCGTCCTGGCCGAGCCGTTCGAGCAGCTCCGGGGGGCAGGCCGGGTTGGCGGCGACCGCTTCGGCGAGCGCGGCCCGGTCGTCGTCGATCACCGGAACAGCGACGTCGGCAGGGCGTAGCGCAGGTGATCTGCCCCGCCGAGCGCTCGGAGGTCGGCAGCGAGCTTCTCGGCGGCTCGGTCGCGCCCGTACGAGCGTTCGAGCCACTGGAGCGTTCGGTGCTCGCCCGAGAGGCAGCGAAGCGCTCCGGAGGCGACATCGAACGCTCCCTCGAAGAACGCGCCGGTCTCCGGGTCGACGTACTGCCAGCCGCTGAGTATCTGGGAGTGGACGAGGATCGGCACTCCCGCCGCGAGTGATTCAGTAGCGATTCTCGGTGAGGGATCCATGCGGTGCGGCATGAGCGTCACGCGGGAGCGAGCGATGCAGCCCATGATCTCGTCGTGCGACAGCCGGGGCCGAACTTCGACGTTAGGGAGGTCCGGCACGTCGGGGAGGCCGCTTCGGGACAGGAGCAGTACCCGCAGGCCGAGCTCGCGGGCGAGCACGTCGACGCACCGGCGTCCGAGGGACCAGTTCCCCTCGAGCTCTCCGTCGCGGGTGTCACTGTAGGCGCAGATGACGTCCCATCGCTTCGCTACGGGCGTGTCTGGCCACGGTCCAAACGCGGCCTCCCGCACCGCGGCGACGTCGACGAAATCCGGAGGGCTCATCAAGAAACGCGGCCTGTCCAACGGTAAAAATGCTTCCGGCTCGCGGGCGCCGTGCGCCCACGCCTCGCACGCTGCGACCTCGGGCAGCAAGTACCGATCGTCGAGCGCCTCTCCTGGGGTGAGTGCGTAGGACTCCCCGGCCCAGCTGTATTCCGGGCGTGGGAACCCCCAGCACTCCATGGTGCCGACGAGCCGGTGTGTCGAGGCGACGAAGTCGAAGGCGGCGCGTTCGGCCTCCGGGACGCGGCCGCGCAGGATCGCAAAGCCCGTGTCCCGTCCCTCCTCGTCGACGACGAGGCGCACCGCCCAGGGAAGGCGGGGGAGACCCGCAACGGCGGTGAGAATCCGCTCCCGATTCTGTGCCCAGAGGCCCGGGGGCGGCTCGGTCGGTACCTCCGCCGAGCCCCGTCGCCAGAAGCGGTTCTGCCGGCTTGACGCCGTCATGGTCGCGTGGTGGCCACCTCGTCGAGGGCCCCCCACCCGACCTCGACGAGCGTGGCCTCGGGTGGGGCCGGATGGGTGATCCCGGCCCTCGCGTCGCGAAGGGCGCGCTCGAAGGCGCTTCCACGCAGATACGTCGCCGATCCGAGCAGCTCCATCGCGGCCTCGATGGTCCGGATTGCGCTGAGCACCATCTGTCGTTTCCCGACGAGGGTCGTGACCATCTGGGCTCTTGTGCCGAGCGAGGCGTCGGTGGTCTGGCGGACCAGGCCCTCGAGCGCCCACCATCCGAGCCGGATCTCGCTCACCATGACGCCGGTGAGATGCCCCGCACCGGGATTGTCAGCTCGGCTCGTACCGGCCGCCATGTCCACTGCCTTCTCGAAGATGGCGTCGGCGAGCCCGAGGTAGACCGACCCGATGATCGGCAGGGAGATGTGGAGGCCTGGCATCTGCAGCCCGCCTGGGCGGCCGCCACCACCGTCCGATCGGGCATCTGCAGCTGCGGGTGCAGGAGGAGGGGTCACCGGGCGCCGCTGCTCGGTATAGAGAGCGTTCTTCACCGGGACGAACGCCCTGTCGAAGCTCACGCTGTTCGTCCCCGAGCCGCGCATACCGAGCGCATCCCAGTCGTCAAGGATCGTGACGCCCTCGCCGTGAAGCGGCGCGAGGACCGTGATCGGCCGCGGCCCGGACGAGCCGTGCAGCCGCGCCGCCGAGACGACATAGTCCGCCCCCGGCGCTCCGCTGACCAGCCGCCGCCGGCCCGTGAGCAGGTAGCCACCCTCGACTGGCTCAGCGTCGATGCTGATGGCCGACGGCATGAGTGTTCCGCTCGCGCTGAGGACGATTCCTTCCTCAACGACTCGTCGCAACACGGCTTCGGCCTCGTCGTCCCCGCTCGCTCGCCGCCAGGCCATCGTGAGCACGGCGTGGCTATGCATCGCGATCGCGAGTGACGTGCTGGCACAGCCTCTCGCGATGGCCGCCTGCGCACGGCACATCCCCTCGAGGCCCTGCCCGCATCCGCCGAGGTCCTGCGGAACTGCAAGATGCCCGAAGTTCAGCTTCCTCACGGCGTCGTAGCCCTGTGCGACGAAGGTGCCGTCGAGGTCGTGGATCGCTGCATATGGCGCTGCGAGCCGGCCGATCTCCTTTCCGATCTCGACCGCCTCGGCGGAGTCGACATCGGGGTGGAGCGTGCCGGCCACTAGGCCGATCTCCAGTTGGCGTGGGTAGCCGGCTCTTGGGTTATCGCATCCCGCACTGCCCGCGCGTCCGCCAGGTTCGCGGTGACGTCGCTGTACGCGTTCATCCAGTTGCTGTCTCGCTCGACGATGACCGCTTGAGGCTCAGCACGGCTGAGAAGATGGGCGAGCAGTTCGTAGACCTCGGGATGCACGGACTCCGAGTGCGTGTCGACCAGCTCGTCGTGCACCCACCGTCCGCCCGCCAGGTGGACGTACCGAACGCGGTCGGGCGGGATCGCGTCGATGAACGCGACCGGGTCGACCGGGCGGTTCTGGGAATTGATCCAGATGTTCGTGAGGTCGAGGAGGCAGTCCCAGGAGTCCGAGCGCTCGAGGAGGCGTAGATAGAAATCCTCGGGCGAGTAGGTCGAGCCGGAAAAGGTGATCTTCGTGGCGAGGTTCTCGAGGCAGGCGCGGCGCCCCGTCACCTCGTTGATCAGTTCGATGTGCCGGCATGCGAGGTCGAGTAGCTCGTCGTCGAACCGGTTCGGTGCGAGGTGGCCGAGCTCGCGCCCCTCGGCACCGGTGAACGCGAGGTGGTCGCTGCAGGTCATGGCACCGGTGAACTCGGCGAGACGCCGGATCGCGTCGAGGTATTCCCTCGTCGGGCCGAGGGCAGAGGCGACGTTCCCGGAGAGGCCGTGGACGATGACCGGAATCCCTGCGAGCGACTCGAGCTCCCAGGGCCGAGCGACGCCGCCGTCGGCGAAGTACCTGTTAGCGATCACCTCGGCGCATTCGACTACCGGCTGGTCGCCCTCGAACAGCCCGCGCAGCTCCGGGCGGAAGCCTGCGCCGATCAGTGTCACTCCCATTGGACCGCGCCCTCCCATGACAACCTCGCGAACAGCTGCTCGTCACGGCCGGCACCAGGTGGGCCACCTGTTGCCGTGCCTCGGATATCGGGCATCCCGACGGCCGGCGTCCCGGCTGACAGTGCCCTCTCGACGAGGTCGCCCTCGCCCGGCCGGAGACGGACTGCGCGGAGCACTGGCTCGCGAGCGCTGTGGAAGAACAACAGCTGGCACGGGTCTCTCGGCAGCTGGTCGAGCGGGTCGACGCGGTGACGGTAGGGGAGGCGAACGTCCCACTCGAATCGGCCCACGTTTGCGCCGGCGACAAACCGTGGGCGAGTCGCGTCGTCCTGGTGGTCACCCGCAGCCGGGCCGCTCGCCTCCTCGGAGTTGAACCGCTCGGTCGCGTCCCAAAAGGAGTCGCTCCTGTGCCGCTCGAAACGCGCCATTGCGGCGATGACCTGGGCGGCATCGGCGCTCCCGGCCCCGTCCCCTTCCGCCGGCTCGCCTGCGGCCCAGGCGGCGGTACGCCCGACGACGAAGTCGCCGAACGCGGCCGCGTCAACGCGGAAGTGGCTGGACATCGGCGTCGCCTCGACGAACTCGTCGACGAGCAGGTCGCCTTCGGGGCCGAGCAGGTCGAGGGTCCGGTGCGCGTTCCAGCGGAGAGTCGTGCACCGCTTGCGTACGAAGGAGCTGGTCAGGAGCGCGAGGTCGCCTGCCATGTCGGTCAGCATGGCTGCGTCCGGCGCCGCCAGAGAGAACTCCCTCGCAAACGCGCCGGGGTCGTCTAGCAGGCGTTCGCTCGCTGCCTGACTCGAAATCACGGCTGCCATGGCGCATTCGAGATCGGCTCTCACGCTCGAGACAGCCAGTTCGGATTGGGATGCTGACCAGCCACTCGGTGGACAGCCGACATCGGGTCGGTGAACATGGCAAGGTTCACCATAGACGGCAGCGATTCCAGTGGGTAAAGTATCGCCGACCGAACGAGTTGGACAATGGGTCTGCTGGCCCTGTGCGATGAGTGCACCCGAGTCACGATCCATCGGATCCCCGAGCTAAAGGGAGCAAAGGCGATGTCCGAAGAAGAACTGGTTCAGGGTTACATCAGCGGTCGAGTCACTCGTCGCGTCCTCCTGAGAGGTCTGGTTGCTGCGGGCCTCAGCGTGGTGGCGGCGAGCGCCTTCGCTGATGCCGTATTGCCGGGAATCGCCGCGGCAGCGTCTGACCCGCACAGCCCGACGCCGACCCCCACTCCGACGCCGACCCCCACTCCGACCCCCACTCCGACGCCGA
>PLDN01000173.1 GCA_003136185.1 Acidimicrobiaceae bacterium
ACGCCGGCCTGCACCCGCTTGTAGTGGTTGTAGACCGCGACCGAGAGGATCTTCTTCGCCTGCTCCTGGCCCACGACGTAGTCGTTCAGGAACTCGAAGATCTCCTTTGGCTTGGGCAGGTCTTCGAAGTTGAGCTCTGCCGGCTCGGCAAGCTCCTCTTCGATGATGTCGTTGCACAGTTCGATGCACTCGTCACAGATGTAGACCCCAGGACCGGCGATCAACTTCTTCACCTGCTTCTGTGATTTCCCACAGAAGCTGCATTTGACGAGTTCCCCCCCGTCGCCGAACTTGGCCACCTCGCCCCCTCCGCTCAGGCTGCGCCGACAGCGCCGACAGCGCCTATGACGCCGGCGGTCTCCCGACTGCTGATCACTTCGTCGATGAGGCCGTAGGCACGCGCCTCGTCCGCACTCATTATGAAGTCACGGTCCGTGTCCGAGTGGACCTTCTCGACCGTCTGCCCGGTGTCCTCGGCGAGGATCTGGTTGAGCAGGTCGCGCATGCGAAGGATCTCCTTCGCCTGCAGCTCGATGTCGGTCGCTTGCCCGGCAGCGCCGCCATAAGGCTGGTGGAGCAGAATCCTCGCGTGAGGCAGCGCAAAGCGCTTGCCCTTTGTTCCTGCGCCCAGCAGCACTGCCGCGGCCGAGGCGGCCTGACCGAAGCAGAAAGTCGACTTGTCGGGCCGGACGAACTTCATCGTGTCGTAGATGGCGAACAACGCAGTGATGTCACCGCCGGGAGAGTTGATGTAGACGTTGATGTCCTTCTCGGGATCTTCGGATTCGAGAAACAACATCTGGGCGCAAACCAGGTTCGCGATCGTGTCATCGATCGGTGTGCCGATGAAGATGATCCGCTCGCGAAGCAAACGGGAGTAGAGGTCGTACGCCCGTTCCCCACGGCTCGACTGTTCGACGACCGTCGGGACCAGATAGTTGGACGCCCTCAAACTTCTTCCTCCTCGGTCTCACTGGGTGCGGCATCCTCGACGGTAGCGCGGTCGGAGTCGAACTCCGCGGTTTCAGAGGACTCGGGGTCTTCGGACTCGCCCTCTTGTGCCAACAGCAGCGCTCTGTCCATCGGGTTCCCCTGCTCGTCGACGACCTCGACGTGCTCGACCAGCCACGTCACTGCCTTCGAATTCCTTATCTCTGAGCGTAGCCGTTCGAGGCCTCCGCCCTCCGCGAACTGCCTGGCAACGGCGGCAACTGGCTGGTCGAGAGAAGCGGCGTAGACAGCGATCTCGGCGGCTAGGTCCTCGTCTGTGACCTCGATCTCCTCGGCATCGGCGAGCGCTCGCAAGGCGAGGTCCGCTCGGACCTGCTCGGTCGCCTTCTCACGCAAGCCGGCCACGAGTTGGTCGACATCCTGCCCGGTGATCTGGAGGTACTGCTCGAGGGAGAGCTTGCTGTCGGCCAAGCCCCGGAGAAAGCGGTTCTGCTGCTGGTCGAGGTCCTGGTTGACGAGCGTCTCGGGAATTGCCTCGTCGACGAGCTTCGCCAGCTCGGCTATGACGCTCTCCTGCAGGGCGCGGCGGGCTTGCAACAGGCGGATGGTGTTCAACCGCGTGCGCAGATCCTGGCGGAGTTCCTCGAGCGTCTCGAACTCGGACGCCTCCGAAGCCCAGTCGTCGTCGGCAGCCGGCAGGACCTTCTCCCGCACGAGCTTGACCAGCACCTTGAGGTTTGCAGCACCACCCGGAGCGTCGTCCGCCGCTACCTCGACGATGTCGCCGGCCTTCGTCCCGACAAGCTTCTCGTCGACGCCTGGAGCCACCATGCCCGAACCCACCTCGTAGACGAAGTCGCTCGTTGAGAGCTCGTCCACCGGCTCGCCGTCTCGAGTCCCCGTGACGTCGATCGTGACGACGTCACCTGTTCGAGCCGACCGTTCGACGTCGTTCAGCTGAGCGAACTGCTCCCGGAGCCGATTGACCTGCCCGTCGATCTCCTCCTCGTCGGCCTCGAGGGGTGGCAGCGTGATCTGGAGACCCTCGTAGCCGGCGACCGAGACCTTCGGGCGGATCTCGACGACGGCGTCGAAAGCGAGCGGACCGTCGTCCTCCCCGGAGGTGATGTCGATCTCGGGGGCCGCGATCGTGTCGAGGTCGGCATCCTCCACCGCCTGCGCGTAGTACTCGGGGAGCGAGTGGCGGATCACTTCCTCGCGGATCGCCTTTGAGCCGAGGCGCACCTCGAGCACACGACGAGGCACTTTGCCTGGGCGGAAGCCCGGCACATTCGCCTCTCGCTGCAGCCGTTTCACCGTGTCGGTGACAGCCCCTTCGAGCTCTTCCTCGTCGACTTCGACGGAGAGCTTGACCTTGTTGTCTTCGAGATTCTCAGCGGTAGAGCGCATATGGCCTGCAGATGCTACCGGGGTTGCGACCCACCTCTCGCCACCGGCATCCCCGGCTCGCCGACCACGCGGTGATACCGGACCCTTATGTCCTCGAGATCGTTCGGTTCCCGCACGGACTCCTCGGCGGACCGCATGATCATGTCCGCCTGACGAGCGAGGACGGCCCGCTGCTCAGCCGATGTCGTGGCTTCTGAGATCGCAGCGAGGGAGTCCAGCATGCGGATGATGACCGCCGGCATCCCCGATGACGATTGGCGGACCTTGTCGAACGCGCGGTTCACCATCCTCGCGTAGGACGGGTCGAACTCGATCAGCCGCACGCGCCGGAGACGGTCGCGGTAGACGCCCTCGTCGAGGACACGACCCGACACCCGGCTGAGGCCGGCTGCCAACCAGTCGATGCAGGTGAGGGCGGTGAAAGTGTCGTTCACCGCCGGCGAGAGGGCACGAATGGCAATCTCGACTAGTTGGTCGATCGCGAAGACCGGATCCTGCATCAGCGTGCGGTGAGGCCCAGTCACATGCGCCTTGGCGAGCGCCTGGGCGACCTGCGCGGCGGCAGCTTCGGGCCAGACCGTGGCGAGGGGCCGACCGGCCATCAGGAAGTGCCCCGGCCTGTGGTCGAGGCGAATGACACCGTCAGTTGCAGTCGCGATCTCTACCAGCTGGGCGTAACCCACGAATTGCAAATAGCCACTCGTATCCGCCAGGACCCGTTTGCCGCTCTCCTCGATCAGCTGCAGCAATTCCGCCACGGTCCTTCCGCTCTCCTCGAGACGCTCACCGACGACATGGGCGCTTAGCTGTGGGAACTCGGCGTCGATCGCGCGAGTCAGGTCGCGCGCGATTCCGGCGATCACCTCAGGCAGCTGGATCGACTTCGCGATGTGATGGATGAAGTAGATGAGCACCGCGAGGTTCAAGAGCAGGAGGGCCTCGGCGACGAAGATCGAGAGCTCGGGCACGAACGTGCCGCGCGGACTGCTCGTGATGGATCCGAGCGCCAGCACCGAGTACACGAACGTCGCGACGAAGACGCCCAGCGTCACCTGATTACCGACGTCCCGCACGAAGTTCCGCATCATCCGCGGGCCGAATTGCTGGGATGCGAGCGTGAGAGCCAGGATCGTGATCGAGAACACGACGCCCACGACTGTTATGACCGCGGCGGCGATCGCAGTCAGAACCTCACGACCGGCATCCGCGCCCTCGGTCCGGATCCAGAACGGCAGCGTCAGGTGATGGTGGTAAGCGGCGAAGTCGATCGAGACGGTTATGGCGAACAACACGACGGCCGCGGCCACGAGGATGGCCGGGACCAACCAGAAAGTCGTTCGGAGCTCTTCCCACCGCCAGCTCGGGAGCTTCTGGCGTGTGGGCCGCCCGTAGGCACGGTGTGCGGGTAACTCTTCGGTCATCAGCGCGGTCCTCCCGTCGCCGACCAGGCTTCCCGGCACACCCTTGGGTTCAAGCGTACTCGGACAACAGCGTTAGCATCGCCTCGCAACGGGGTGTAGCGCAGCTTGGTTAGCGCGCCTGCTTTGGGAGCAGGA
>PLDN01000064.1 GCA_003136185.1 Acidimicrobiaceae bacterium
CGTTGTAGAAGTTCTTGCCCTTCGCGCCCATGCCGCCGACGTAGAGAGCGAGATACGGCTTCAGGAAGTCGCGCAGCGATTGCACGTCGTCGCCGACCAGCACGTTGACGGTTGCAGCGATCTCGAAGCCCTCGGGTGCGCCGGCGAGACTCGGCCCGAAGGCGTCGTCGAAGCGCTCCGGGTCGACGAAGATCGGCAGCCAGCCGTCGGCGATCTCGGCGGTCAGCTCGACGTTCTTCTCGCCGAGAGAGGCGATGTAGACCGGGATCGAAGGGCGCACCGGGTGGTTGATGATCTTGAGCGGTTTGCCGAGACCGGTTCCCTGATCTTGCGGCAGGGGTATCTGGTAGATCGGGCCGTCGTGGACGAGCTTGTCCTCACGCTTCCACACCATTCGGCAGATCTCGACGATCTCGCGCGTGCGGGCGAGGGGCTTGTCGTACTTCACGCCGTGGAAGCCTTCGATCACCTGCGGGCCTGAGGCACCGAGGCCGAGGATGCAACGGCCACCGGAGAGCGCGTCGATGCCCGCAGCGGTCATCGCGAGCAACGTCGGCGTGCGCGTATAGAGGGGAAGGATCCCAGCCCCGAGCTGCACCCGCTCGGTCTTCGCCGCCAGGTACCCCATGTAACTCGGGGCGTCGAAGCTGTAAGCCTCCGCGATCCAAGCGATGTCGAGGCCGGCTTTCTCGAGCTCCACGAGCTGTGCTGCCGACTGCTCGTAGCCGCCGGCGTAGTTGATCTGCATCGACAGCTGCATCAGGCGGCGGACCTCTCGAGAATGTGGATGCCGCAGGCGGACCCGAGGCCGATGACGTGCGCCAGCCCGACCGTGGCTCCCTCGATCTGGCGGTCGCCCGCCTCACCGCGCAGGTGGTGGCAGACCTCCCAGATGTTGGCGATGCCCGTCGCGGCGATCGGGTGGCCCTTCGACTCGAGACCACCCGAGACGTTCACGGGGAGGCGGCCGTCACGCCACGTTGCACCGGAGTTGAAGAGGTCGACCGCACCGCCCTGCTCGCACAGCATGAGGTTGTCGTAGTGCACGAGCTCTGCAGTGGCGAAACAGTCGTGCAGCTCCACGAGATCGAGGTCCTCCGGCCCGATGCCTGCCTGCTCGTAAGCCTGCGCGGCGGCGTTCCGGGTAAGGGTGTTGACGTTCGGCAGCACCTGGCAGGCCTTCTCCCACGGATCGGTCGTGAGGACCGAGGCGGAGACCTTGACGGCCCGCCGGCGCTGCTCGCCGCTGAGCGTCTTCAGCTTGGCGTCGCTCACCACGACCGCCGCGGCAGCTCCGTCACAGTTGGCCGAGCACATCGGCCGTGTATTCGGATAGGCGATCATCACGTCACCCATGATCTCGGCGAGCGACATCTTCTTCGTGTACGCAGCCAGAGGGTTGAGGGTCGAATGAGCGTGGTTCTTCTCGCTGATCTTGGCGAACAGCTCGAAGCTCGTGCCGCCGTAGCGGTGCCCGTACTCCATGCCGATCTGGGCGAAGACACCCGGCATGTTATCGGTGCCAACCCGACCATCGAGGGGAGCCACTGCTCCATAACGTCCGCTCGGCTTCCACTCATCGCCGGCGTCCTTACGTGCGCCTGCGCCTAGGAGGCCGGCTCCGGCGAGTTTCTCGACGCCGACGGCCATACCTAGGTCTGCCTCTCCCGCCTTGATGGCCATGATCGCCGTCCTGAGCGCCGTTGCGCCGGTGGCACACGCGTTCGCGACGTTGTAGACCGGGATGCCGGTCTGACCGATCTGCTTTTGCAGCTGCTGGCCGATCCCGGCTGCCCCGCCCATCAGGTTGCCAGCCGCGAGAACCCCCATCTCCTTCATGGTCGTGTCGCCGTCGGCGAGCGCCCCCATCGCCGCCTCCGCCGCGAGGTCCACGGTGTCCTTGTCAGGGTGCTTGCCAAACTTCGTCATGTATATGCCGAGAATCCAAACGTCTTCACTCATGGCCCGTCTCTCCTCAACTGTTTTCGGTCGGCTCGTAACCGAAGCCGATTGCCTCGACATCATGACTGTCACTACCGATTGGAAAAGTTGCGAGCTTCAGCTTCATGCCGAGCCGGACGTGCTCGGGATCGGGCTCGACGTTCACGACGTTCGCTCGCACGGAGGTCCCCCCGCAGTCGATGACGCCAGCGACGAATGGCACTGGCACGCCCGGCGCAGCGAAGGCCACGATTGTGAACGACGTCAACTCACCTTCGGTGGGTACGTCCACCGGCTCGAAACTGACGTTGCCACAGCCCGCACATGCGTTGCGGCGGTCGAAGTAGCGAGCACCGCAGCTCGTGCACTGACGTGCGACAAGGTGCGGCGGGTCGTCCAGCACCAGGTAGTCGACCAACGGAACCTTGCCCCCCACGGCGTCCTCCTCGAGGTTGCGGTTGCAACGCGTCTTTGTCGCAAGCCGGATAGCCAGACTCTACGTGCCAATGACCCTCGGCGTCCGCGGCGGGCGGGCGGGCGAAGCTGGATGATCCCGCGCTCGGCCCCTCACGCAACCGTGCGTGCTGCTGAGCCCTTCCCGACCAGCTCGAACGCCTCCCACATCGAGGCGTACCGGCCCCCGAGAGCCAACAACTCCTCGTGATTGCCGACTTCCACCACTCGGCCGGAGTCGAGGACCGCGATGCGGTCGGCGGCCCGAGCCGTCTGCAGCCTGTGGGCAATGACGATCGTGGTGCGACCGTGCGATACCCGCTGCATGGCCGCCGTGACCCGTGCCTCGGTCGCCAGATCGAGGTTCGAGGTCGCCTCGTCCAACAGCAGGATCGCCGGGTCGACTAGCTCCGCGCGGGCAAGGGCTATGAGCTGGCGCTGTCCCGATGACAGCGAACGACCCCGCTCGCTGAGCACGTGGTCGTAGCCCCCAGGGAGACCGACAACGAGATCGTGGGCACCGACCGCGCGCGCAGCCGCCTCGATTTGCTCCTGCGTGGCCCCGGGCCTTCCGTAGGCGATGTTGTCACGGATGGACCCCGTGAACAAGAAGGCCTCCTGCGGCACGTAACCAAGCTGGCGGCGGTAGCCCTGCAGGTCAAGTGACTTGAGGTCCTTCCTATCGACCAGAACCCGCCCCTGGTCGGGATCGTAGAAACGTGCGAGCAACTTCATCACAGTCGACTTCCCCGCTCCCGTCTCCCCCACGAGAGCCACCGTCTCGCCGGCGCGGATCTCGAGGTCGATCCCTTTCAGCGCCTCAGGCGGCGGCCTGCGGCTGGCGTCGTCGCTCACGAGCAGCCTCGGGTCGCGTGGGCCCCTCCTCGCCGGCGGCGCTGCGAGCCCAGGCCTCGTGAACGCCGTTGGGTACGCAAAGCGCACTCCGTCGATCCGCACCGTTCCTGTCAACCGACCGGGGTCAGCGGCTTCAGGCGCGTCAGGCGTGAGCGTGTCAAGCGCCATGAGCTCGGCAATGCGGCCGACAGAGACCCGTGTCTGCTGCCATGAGTCGAACACCTGAGACAGTTGCTGGATCGGCGAAAAGAAGAGGTCGATGTAGAGGATGAACGCTATGAGGGCGCCGGTCGTGAGCTTGCCGCTCGCTATCAGGCTCGCTCCCGCTCCGAGGACGAGGGCATCGGCGACATCTGCCAGGAATGCCACGAACGGGAAGTACGTACCGACGAGCCGCTGGGCAGCCACTCGAGCGTCAAGGTACTGACGCCCGAGCTCTCGGAAGTGCTCCTCTGTGGCCCCCTCATGAACGAACGCTTGCGACTCGCGGACGCCCGACAAGCTCTCCTGGAAGTCAGCGTTGACGACCGCGATGCGCTCACGGGCAAGGTCGTACGTCCGAGCGGCCTTCCGGCGAAACACCACCGTCGCGAAGCCAAGCGGCACGACCACACTCAGGGTGACGAGCGCAAGCTCTGTATTGAGCACGAGCAGCGCAACACCGACGCCGACGAACGTGACCGTGCTCACGAGAGCAGAGAGGAGCCCGTTCTCAATCAGCGACTCGAATTGGTCGACGTCGGTTGTCATCCGGGTCATGATCCGGCCCGCCATCTCCCGCTCGTAGTAGTCGAGCGAGAGCCGCTGGAGGTGTGCCCAGATCCGGATGCGGAGCGACATCATGATGCGCTGCGCCGTCCGCCCTGTGACGAATGTCCCTCCGATCTCGTCGATCAGGTCGGCCAGCGTGATGACGAGATAGATCGCTGACGCGACGAAGAGCACCCCCTTGGACCCCGTGGTGACGCCGTTGTCGATGCCTTGTTTCACCAGTACCGGGCCGGCGAGGGATGCGAGGGCATCGAAGACGACGAGGACGAGCCCGAGCGCGAGCGGTCGGCGGAACTCCGAAAGGAGCGTCCGGAGACTGAAATGCCGCTCGCGCTTTGTCTCTTTGTCCACGTCGACACGCGGGAAGTCACGAACCGGCCTGAGCGCCTCCACTCTCGCGAGCAGCTCCGGGGTCGGCGCGAGGTTGAGACGCCACCCACCACCGCCGCTTCCGCCCAGACCCGGGCCCATGCTCGCGGCGCCGGTGCTGCGGAACGTCCCAACTCCGAGCGCCGATGTCGGCACGGCGGGCCGCGGTGGCACGGCCGGAGCAAGCGGATTGATCGTCGCGAGCACTTCGATCCGGTCGCCGACCGCCTTCGCATCCTCCTCTTCCAGCCCCGAGAGCAGCGAGCGGTAGTGCGCGCTCCGGTCCATCAGCTCCTCGTGGGTACCGACCTCTATCACCCGGCCTTCATCGAGCATAGCGATGCGATCCGCGAGGTGAAGCGTCGAGCGGCGGTGGGCCACGAGCAGCGTCGTACGGCTCTGCATGATCACGCGCAGCGCAGCATGGATCCGCGCCTCCACCTTCGCGTCGACGGCGCTCGTGGCGTCGTCGAGGATCAAGATGCGGGGATCGGACAGGATCGCTCGCGCGAGCGCAACCCGCTGGCGCTGCCCGCCCGACAACGTGAGGCCGCGCTCGCCGACGACGGTGTCGTAGCCCCTCGGTAGCTCCTCGATGAAGCCGTGCGCCTCCGCTGCCCTCGCAGCGGACTCGATCTGTTCTTGGGTCGCGTCAGGTTTGCCGTAGGCGATGTTGGACTTCACGGTGTCGGAGAAAAGGAAGCAGTCCTCGAACACGACGCCGATCTGACGACGCAGCGACGCCAGCGCGACGTCCCGCACGTCGTGCCCGTCGACCCGCACGGTGCCGCCCGTCGCCTCATAGAAACGTGGCACGGCCATCGCCATCGTCGACTTCCCACTCCCGCTCCGCCCGACGAGAGCGACGGTCTCACCCGGCGCGATCCGGAGGCTGGCGCCGCGCAGCACAGCAGGGCCGCCGTCATAGGAGAGCTCGACGTTGTCGAAAACGATCTCCCCGGCGAGTGTCGGGAGCTCGATGGCATCAGGTGGATCAGAGATCGCCGGCTCCAAGTCGAGCAGCTGGAAGATGCGCTCGATTCCGGCGCGGGCCTGCTGGCCGATCGTCAGGATGCCAGCGAGCATGCGAGCAGGTGCGACCATCTGAGTCAGGTAGGTCGAGAACGCGAGAAAGGTCCCGAGCGAGATCTCGTGGCGTAGGGCAAGGTACCCACCGAGCGCCAGGACCGCGACCTGGCCGAGGCTCGGGATCGCCTGCAACAGAGGCTGGTACCTCGACTGGAGGCGGACCGCGCGCATCTGGGAGCCGTACAGTCGCTCGGTCGCGGCGACGACGCGCTCGAGCTCGCGGCGCTCCTGGCCGAACGCCTTCACGACGCGAACGCCGTTCACGTCCTCGTCGACGATCTGCGCGACGTCGCCCTCCTTCTGCTGTCCGTCCCAAGTGGCCGGGAACACCCGCCAGCGCATGCGATAGGAGATGAACAGCAACGTCGGGGCCACCAGCATGCTCACGACCGCTAGCAGGGGCGACAGGTACAACATGACCCCGAGCGAGAGCACGAGCATGAGGACGTTGCCGCTCATGATCGGCAAGAAACTGAGGAGCCCTTGCACGAGCGTCGAGTCGGAATTCGCCCTCGCGACGAGCTGGCCGGTCGGCATCCGGTCGAGGTTCGCGAAGTCGAGGGTCTGCAGATGCTCATGCATGGCATTGCGCAGGTCGAACTGAACATCGAGGGCAACGCGGCCGCCGCGGTACCGACGGAAGTAGGCACCGACGAACGTCACGACCCCAAGGGCGAGCAGAACGACGATCCATGGCGCGAGAGGAGAGGTGTGACGCAGGATCACGTTGTCGACGATCTGGCGCTCGATGAGCGGGACGATCACCTGGGCAACGCTGCCAAGGATGGCGCCGGCGAACGCGATGACAAGGTTGCGCTTGTGGCGGAGAAGGTAGCCACCGAGACGCCGCACCCAGCCCTTCGGGGCGGCGCCCTTGTCTCGACCGCGTTTGCTCAGCGCGGCGACGGGCGCGGGCGCGCTCGTACTCACTTGTGTCGCTCCGCGACCGCCTCGTCGATCGCTTCGCCAAGCGCAACCAGGCTGGCGATCACATCGTCTCGCTGTCCTGTTCGCGCGGCGAGCGACTCGAGGGAGGTGGTCATGGCGCCCTGCGCCTCGGCCAGCAGCTGCCGGCCGGCATCGGTGAGGCTGAGCTGGATCGCCCGCTGATCATCGGCGACGCCTGAACGGGCAAGCAGCCCGCGCGAGCACAGCGCGTCTACTGACACGCTTACGGTGGGCTTGCCGAGCGCAAGACGTGCGGCGACTCGGCTTGCGCGCTCGTCGCCCGCTGCGACTGCCGACAGAACGCGAAAGTGGGCGAGGCTCAGGCCACCCGAGGCGCGCTCCATCACTCTTGATGCCTTCGTGAGGGCTAGGACCGCCTCAACGGATCGTTGTTCGGGCACGCCCGGAGTCTAGAGGCGATAGTTCGTCTATCGAACCATATCTGCCGAGGTCGGGCCTAGGCGACGTTGGCGTGACCTGCGACGCGAGAGCGCCCAGGCGGTTGCCGGCTGTTCAGGCGGGAGGAGCGGAGTCCGCCGGCGGCTCAGTGTCCGCAGACTGCTCGGCCTCGGCGGGCGGCGCAGCTTCGGCGGGCGGCGCAGCTTCGGCGGGCGGCGCAGCTTCGGCGGGCGGCGCAGCAGTTGGCATTGGCGCGGCCATTGGCATGGCGCCTGTTGTCGGCATCGTGGCCGTGTGCACGGCGGTGTCACCTGCTGGAGCCCCCGCCTTCGCCCACGGGAGCGCTTCGCCGGACGCGCGGAAGAGCAAGAAGGCGCACGCAGTCTCGCCGAGCCCAACGATGAGTGTGCCGATCATGCCGTATTTGGGGCCGTAGCTGAACCCGAGCGCGCCCCCGCTCGGCACGGTCAGCCAACGCAGGGCGACGATCACTGTCCCGAGGCCCGAAGCGCCGAGCACGACGACCCCAGGGCTGACCGGGATTCCTGCGAGGTTCACGCCGGAACGCTGAAGCACCAGGTAGACGCCCGCCGCGATGATCAAAAGGGCGCCGAACCAGCCGTAGCTCGTACTGAATCCGCTGACCGAGGCGCTATAGATCCCGTCCGAGAAGCCGTACCAGGGAAGAAAGAGCAAGATCAAGGTTAGGACGGACGCCCCCGCAACTACTCGGTCCAGCGTTGACAGCTTCTTTAAGTCGAACGCGGCAGCCATTAGAACTCCTTATGTCGGTAAGTTGCCGTCACCATACCTCGCGGCGCATTGGAGGCGGCGGAATCAAGCGCTCCAGAGCTCAGCGATGCGAAGGAAGTCCCTCCCGCTGTCGACGCGACCGACCTTCATGCAGAGAAGACCGGTCGATACTCGCTCGACGTAACCCCACTCCCAGATCTTCTGCTCATCGAGTCCGGTGTGTCGCGCGAGGAAGCGAGCCCGTTCGCGTCCGAGCCTCAATGCGTCTCCCGCCAATAGCTCGTCGGTGAACTCGCGCATGAGTATTGCCAAGTCATATTCCGGCTCGGCCACGAGGCCGTCGGGATCGACGAGCTTGAATGCTCCGGGTCTTGCGGCGGTGAGATCCTCGAGTGTGTTCCAGGCGTGCGCGTCACCGTGCACCAGCACGCCCGCCTCGCGGTCGAACGCGGCGGCTCGGCGTTCGGCATAACCGATCGCCGTACCTATGACAAGGCCCGGACAAGGCTGGCCGAGCTCTTCCCACGAGCTTGCTATGAACTCCGAGAGCCATCGGCCCTTTGACTCGAGAGTCGGGAGCTCTCCGTCACACGGAACCGCCCACAAGACGCTCAACAGCGAGCAGATGATTTGCATCTGCTCGAGTACCGGCTTTCCGAGTTCGAATAGCTGCCGGCCGAGGCGTTCCATCAAGAGGGCGCCCCTGTCGAGGTCGTGGTTGATAAGCCGAACACAGCTGCGGCCGTCGGCAAGTAGCAGCGCGCTGACCTCATTGCAGAGCGCTTCAATGCCGTCGAGCTCGGTCGGCATCGCCAGCTTGAGCACCGCCGGCGTTCCGTCAGAGTTCACAACCTCGGCGACGAACGATGAGGTGCCCCCTTCCAGCGTCGCGCCGACCGCAATCCCCCAGTCGCACTCGATCTCGGCGACGATGTCGCCGAGATCCGCCAGCCAGCGTCTGGATGCACCGCCGCAGGCGAGCGCCTTGGCCCGCACGGCCTCGGGAACGATCACCTGAGGAGTCCGAGCACGATCAAGTCGTCGACTGGCTCGTCGAGGAGCCCCACGAACGGATTCGGCGCATCGTCGCTGCTCATTGAGGGCTAATACCGAGGAATGGGGTCATCCACAGAATTGGCTGTCCGCCGAGTCTGTCGCCAGGGCATCACCGGCAACCTAGTCACCGACGCCCAGCTCGCCGCCATCGCCATCGAACACGGGCTGGATCGCTACTCCACCGACACGGACTTCGCGCGTCGGAGACGACCGCAGGCCGGCGTAGGGTGGAAGAATCGGCCACGTATTTCACGTAACGCCAGCTCCCGAGGGCCTCCTGACTTCATGGCACCAATCAATTCGACTCCCGCCGGCGAACAGCGAGAGATAGTCGCCGCCTGGGCGGACCGTTGCCGCGCGTTGGGAGCTCAACCGGAGCATTGCGCCGGGTCAGAGGCCCGTTATCTCCTATCCGCACTGCGCGGAGCAGTGCGAAGCGAAAGCGGTACGCCCGAGCTCGGTCGAGCGGCGAGGAGCTGGGGGGCGCGTTTCTCAGCACCGGTTGACGCGCTGACCTCCCTCTCCGCGCTCCGCGAGGTCGTCGTCGACTCGGCGGGCCGGCCGGGGGACAGATGGCGGGCGGACTGGCTCCCTGTCGCGGCGGTGACGTTCAACCGGGTCATCGATCAGCTCATGCGAGAGGCGATCGACGCCGCATCCAACAACCTGAGAACAGAAGCCCGCACCGACATGCTCACAGGTTGTGCAAACCGGTTGGCGCTCAGCGAGGAGCTTGCGCGCGCGACGGCGGGAGCCGAGCGATCCGGTCTCGGGCTCTCAGTTGCAATGGTCGACCTCGATGGCCTGAAGCGGATCAACGACAGCGGCGGCCACGATGCGGGCGACTTAGCCTTGCAAGGCCTGGTGGCGAGTTTGAGGAGCGTGCTACGCGACGCCGACACGTTGTACAGAGTCGGTGGGGACGAGTTCGTAGTGATGGCGCCGTTCACTGACGAGGCCGGCGCAATAGCGATGTTGAGGCGAGCCGAGCAACAGGGCGCGCCGCGGTTCAGCTGGGGAGTTGCGAGCCTGGCCGACCTAGGACCTGAAGTTGGCGATCATCCCGCCCTCTTGGTATCGGCCGCCGACCAAGATCTCTATCGGCGGCGCGGCAATGGCCGGACGGCAGCGTCCGGTGTCGCCCGTCGCAATCGAGCCGCGCTCGTTGCAGCGACCTTGGCGGTCGCGACCGCGGCCCGCCGCAATTCCGCAAGGGTTGGGCTTGTGGCCGCATCGCTGTTGCTTGCAGCGGGGACCGCGGCTGGCCTGAGCGTTGCAATGGAACACCAACCCACGATCGGGGGCCCCTCGGCCGCTGGGTCGTCGCCTGGAGATTCGACCGCGTCGACCAGCGCGCGTCCGCCCGCTACGACTTCTCCGCCGTCTTCTGCGACCCACCCTCGTTCGGCTCCCCACGGTGGCGCCGCCGGAAAAGTCCGGTCGAGCACCGGGCACCCACGCTCGTCGGGGTCATCAACGACCTCTTCCGGCTCGGCTGGCCCCGGTGCCAGCTCCAAGGGCGCATCCAACAAAGCAGGCGGGAGCAACAGCGGCGCTTCCACGACGGCAACGCGTCCATCGATTGGCGGGGCGTCGAGCCCAGCTCCTAAAGGGAGCGGCGTCGTCACGCTGGATGCGCACCCGACTCGCGGCAGCGGCAACAACAAGCCCGGCGGAGCTCAGCCCAAACCTCCGACTCCGACTCCGACTCCGACTCCGCCGCAGACTGCCGGCACGCTCCCTGGGCCCCTCCTTGTGACGTCAACAGGCTCCCATCACCATCACCATCACCATCACCATTACAGCCACCGCGAACGGCGCCACGAGCACGCAAGGGGCCACTCCCCACACCAGCTGGGAATCGTTACCGCCCTACGCCGACTCTTCGATACTCGGGGATGGTGGCCGGGGCGTCACCTGCCCGCCGCCGGGCCTGCCCACCGCGTTGCAGGCCGGCACCGTCGGTCTCATGTGCCTCGACACCACTCCCCTACTCCCCGCCACAGCTCGCACACCCGTGACGTTTGGTGGAGTCGTATAGAGGGCACGGAAGGCCGGTAGCTCCAGCGGAACCGAGGCTCCGCGTGACCGACTGGCGCGCGGGCGTGTGTGAAGAGGGTTGATCCAGAAGAGCCTCACGGCTAGGGTGCCGCCGCGAGACCAAGTTGCGGGGTGAGCGGGGTGATCAGCATGTTCCGTTTTGGGCGATACATGTCGGTCGTCAGTGTCGTGATCGCGGTCACGATGCTGACCTCGCCGGCTGCCCTCGCCGCGCTCGCTACCTCAGGCACCAGCGGCGTGGCGATCA
>PLDN01000041.1 GCA_003136185.1 Acidimicrobiaceae bacterium
GAAAGGATCGCGACGACAGCGGGGCTCAGATCAGCAGCCGGCTCTGACCCAGCCGACCGCACGTCGATGCGGCCGCTCGCGTAGCTGTCGAGCAGCATTCGGGCCGCCAGGCTGCGGCCCGCGTTGTGGGTGCAGAGGAAGAGCACGACGGGTCTGTCACTCATGAGGGCTCGGACTCCCTGAGTGCGGCACGATTACGTCGGCTGCCTCTGCTTTCGTGACGCCGGGGTAGAGCGCTCTGATAATGGCGTAGGCGAGCGCCCCGCCGAGCACTCGCGCGGCCACGAACGCCGGGACCGAGAAGGGGCGATCCCGGCAAAGGTATCCGAGAACATCCGTCCGATGGCAATGGCCGGATTGGCGAAACTCGTCGAGCTCGTAAACCAATAAGCCGCCCCGATATAGGCCCCCACGGCTGCAGGTGCCTGATGGGAGCGCCCGCTTCGCGCGAGGGCGAAGATCACGAGAATCAGCCCGGAGGTGGCAACTATCTCGGACAGGAAGTGTGCTCTTGTCGCGCGGTGCTTGGTCGAGAGGCTCACTGCTGCCTTGGAGAACGTCAGATTGGCGACGATCGCGCCCCCGATGCAGCCGGCCACCTGGACGGGCAGGTAGGCACAAGCGTCCCGCCAGCTGAGTCCCCCGAAGGCGGCGTCGACGAAGGAGACGACGGGGTTGAAATGTCCTCCCGACACCGGACCGAACATCAAGATGATGGCAAAGAGCCCGGCGGCGGTGACAGCGGCGTTCTCGAACAGCTCGAGGCCGATGTTGCCGGGCGAGAGATTCTGCGCGGCGATGCCGGACCCGACGACGACTGCCGCGAGGAAGGCGCTGCCGAGGAACTCGGCCAGGAGGCGTCGCCAGATCAACAGCACGAAGCGCACGAGTCCGCTGGCGACGCCTCAGGCGCGTCGGCGAGCACCGTGTAGACCTCCCATGGCGCCCCGTCCGGGTCGTTGACCCACGCCTTGTCTTGCACGGCGTAGGAGCACGTAGTCGACTCCTGCACGGCGGACTCGAAGCCCTCGCCGATGAGCCGCCTCGTAGCTGCCTGAACATCTGGCGCACTAATCGCGTCCAGTAGCCGTGCTCGACGCAGATGGTGCCCGGATACCGAGCGCGGATTGCGCCAGTAGCCGTGCCGGACGCAAACGCACCGAGATGCCTAGCCCTGATTGCGTCCAGTCCGCATAATCCAGCGCCGCCGCTGGCCGCGGGGCCAGCACACAGCTGCCGCCAGCCCTGCGGAAGCCGAAAGGCGGCAAGGCCCCCAGCGCGGGCCAACCTATGCTGATCACCGGCTCGCGGTTGACGGACCAGGGAGGGAGTTCTCGGAATGAGTGATGCCACAGTGTCCGGGCTGACCGGCACGTGGACCGAGAACCGCGTCGGCGCGACGACCAGACCAGCCAGCACGACGACGTGGCGTCTGCCCGACGCGCGGCGCTGCTTGCAACTCGCTCTCGCTGCGACCTGGCTCCTCGACGGTGTGCTTCAGATGCAGCCCTACATGTTCTCGCGGGCCTTCGGACGCCTTATGTTGGCCTCGACCGCCTCCGGCAACCCGTCCGTAGTGGCTCACTCGATCGCGTGGGCGGGGCGCGAGATCGGCGCTCACGCTGACGCCGCCAACGCTCTCTTTTGCATCATCCAGATCGCGATAGGCCTCGGGATCGCGGGCCGCCCGACACTTCGAGCCGCCCTGGGCTTCTCGATCGTGTGGTCGCTCAGCGTGTGGTGGTTCGGCGAAGGTCTCGGAGCGCTTCTGACCGGCACCGCCAGCCCGCTCATGGGCGCCCCTGGTGCGGTCGTGCTCTACGCCCTTCTCGCTGTCCTGCTCTGGCCATCGGAGCGTCACCGGTCAGAGACGTTCGTCGCCGCCCGCGTCGTGGGCGCCCGTGCCGCCCGCGTCGTGTGGATGATCCTTTGGGTCGGCTTGGGCTTGCTCGGTCTCCAGGCGGCGAACCGGGCTCCCGACGCCTTGAGCGAAATGATCACCCGCATGGCGTCCGGCGAGCCGCGGTGGCTGGCGGTTCTCGACGCTCGCATGGCAGGTGAGCTCATGGGGCGAGGGCTCGGCGTCTCTATTCTGCTGGCTGTGATCATGACGCTCGTCGGCGTCGGCATCTTTGCTCCTTCGCGCTGGGCGAAGTCGGCGACCGTTATATGCGCTGGCTTCCTCGCGATCGCCATCTGGGTAGTAGGTGAGGCCTTCGGCGGGATCTTCTCTGGCAGCGGGACCGACCCGAACTCCGGCCCCCTCCTTGTCCTCATAGCGCTCGCTTACTGGCCGCTGTCTCAGAGCCTGTCGGCCCGCGATCAGGCTCAAGCCGCCTCGGCGGAGGGGGACTGACGAGTGGGCGGAACGACATTCGTCTCGGACTCGTTCGCCGTCGTCATGCTCGCGACAGCGGCCTATTGCCTCGCCCGGCTCGTCGCGGCGCGGCGTTGGAAGCGACCGATGCACAACGACATCAACGTCGGACACGTTGCAATGGGCATCGCGATGGCGGGCATGCTCGACCTGTCGCTCCGTACCCTCCCGGCCGTCGTGTGGGAAGCCGTCTTCGCTGCGCTCACCGCTTGGTTCGCCATCCGCATCGGCACCTTCGTCTCACGAAACGGCCTGTGGGGATGGGACGACGATCACATGCATCACGTCTCACACTTCGCCACCCACCTCGTGATGGGCGGGGCCATGTTGTTCATGTTCCTCGCGCAGCCGGCTCCCGCCGGCGCTGCCGGACTCGGTTCTGTCATGGGTGGCATGTCCGCCGCGACTGCGGGCGGTGGCGGCGCGGCGCTCGCGTACCTCTTCGTATTCGTCCTGCTCGTGTCGGCTGTGTGGCATGCGGACGGGCTGTCCCGTTTCGGCCCGGTCGCCCTGTCAGTGCCCGTGTCAGGCTCAGGCACGATCTCGGTCATGGGTGACACGTGCCCCGAGCGGCGCTGGCTGGCACCGAGGCTCGAGGCGGGGTCTCACATCGCCATGTGCGTGACGATGGGCTACATGCTGATCCTGCTGCGCTGACCCGCTAGGTCAGCCGAGCTGCCTCACCCAGGAGAAACGCACCATCTTGCCCGCAACAAGCGCCGTATCCACGAACGTCCACCGGCCGGCGCGGAGATTGAGACCGTACCCGACGTAGTGCCCGACACTGATCTGGTGCTCGATCGTCGCGACCGCTGGTCCCCCATTCAAGGACGCGGTCACCTGCACGTCGCTCGTGGCGGCAAACGCACCGTCTTGCTCGAAGACCAAGTGGATCGAGTTGACCCCAGGCGAATTCGGTGCCAGATAGACCTCACCGTCGCGCCCGCCTGGAAAGCTGACGGTCGTTATCCCGGGCAGCACAGGCAGGAGCGACTGGCCCCGCGCAGGCGAGACGGCCTCGCCGATGAGGGTGGCACCTCCGAACAGCACGACAGGCACGAGGACCGACAACGCAAAGCTCCTCGCGCCTCGCGCCACTCGCGGCGACCTGACGCTCTCGAGACCGCCGCGCCCGAGGCGCGTGAGGCGGAGACTGTTCAAGACGACGACGAGGCTCGACA
>PLDN01000079.1 GCA_003136185.1 Acidimicrobiaceae bacterium
ATTTTCCCGACAGCCTCTAAGATCACCCTCGCGAGGTCAGCTCTGAGCTGCCGTCGCGACCTCGTTCTCGGTACCGGCGTCCGCTCCGGGCTCCGCCGCGCTGTCTCGTGACAGCTCTTCGATCGCCTTTGCGCTGCCACACCAGCGGCAGGTCACCTGCTCGATCTGCTCGTCGAGAACCACCTCGTCCTCGACATGCAGTTCGCCGCCGACAGTGAAGTGGTGGAAGGACTTGGTCCTTCGAGTAGCCACCACGTCGAAGCGAGTGAGGTTGCCACAAGCGTTGCAGCGGTAACGGGTCGCCATCTCCCTAAGGTACCGTGCTTAACGTGGGTGTCCCGGAACGTTCGATCCTCGACAAGATCGGCCCGAGACTGCGCGCCCTCTGGGACCTGTCCATCCCCGAGATACGTGAGTACGCCGGCGTGCACGAGTACGACGGCGAGGTCCTTGACCTTTCGCCGTCGGGTCTTTCGTCTGGCGTGAAGCGCCTCGACACCCCGGGCCAGTCCGCCGCCGAACCCGATCCTCACGACGAGGCGCACATGCGGGCAGCGGAGGCTGGCTGGCGCACCGCAATCCAACTCGGCGAGCTTCACCGCTGGAATCCCCTCGTCCACATCGACAACCTGGATCTCGCCTGTTACGACCGCGAGTACGCGCCACAGGCCGAGCGTGCCGCAGCGAGGGCGACGCATCTCTCGAAATGGCCGGACGCCATCGACGCGTCGCTCGAATCGCTCGATCGGGTGCCGGCACCGGTTGCTGCCTCGCTTCTCAGCGGAACTCGCGGTCTGGCAGCCGGAATCACTGATGAGAAGGCGCTCGCCGCCCACGCTCGCCTCGTCGGACGGCTGGAAGCTGCGGTGGCAAACGGGCCGGCGGAATGCGCCCTCGGCGCGGGCGTCCTGGCCCGCCTGCTCGGCGACCCTGAAGGAATGCCGGTCGACCTCGGCAGGCTCGAGGTGCGAGCGGACCGGGAGCGCAACCGCCTGCTCGAGCGGCTCGCAACGGACTGCGCCCGCTACCGCACGGGTGCTCGACCCGCCGAGCTCATCCCTGAGCTGCTGGCGGATCATCCCAACGACGAGGGCATCTACGCAGCTGCTCGGCAGCTGATCGGCGAGATCACCGAGTTCACCCTCAAGCAGGACCTGCTGCCCGATCCCGGCGGCGAATGCCTGGTCGGCCCGGCACCGGAATCGCGCCGGTGGGCGATGGCGATGATGTCGCCGGGCGGCGCTTACGAAGCTGAGGCGCCGGCCTGGTACTTCGTCAACCCTCCCGACCCTTCGTGGAGCGCGGACGAGCAAGAGGAATGGCGATCGGTCTTCAGCGCGACGACGCTCCCGGCGATCACGGCGCACGAGGTCACGCCTGGTCATTTCGCTCACCAGCGCATGATCATGCGTATCGAGCGCTCACATGTCCGGCGGTCACTCGCATCGGCCGCATTCGTCGAAGGATGGGCCCACTACTGCGAAGAGCTCCTTGTGGAGGAGGGTTTCCGCGAGGAGGACCCTCGCTACGCCATTGGGGTCTGGCTTGAAGCGCTCGTCCGCGTGACTCGACTCGCCTGCGCTCTCGGCATCCATGCCGGCACGATGTCGGTCGCTGACGCCACGAGGCGTTTCGAGACCGACGCCTACCTGCAGGGCCAGGCAGCGCAGGCCGAGGCAAACCGCGGTGCCTACGACCCGACCTACGGCCGCTACACGTGGGGCAAGTTGGAAATCCTCGCGTTGCGGGACGAAGCCATGGCCGAATGGGGCAACCGATACTCGCACCGCCGGTTCCACGAGGCTCTCCTCGGTCTCGGCGCGCCCCCGCTCGGAACGATCGGCGACGTCCTGGGCGAGGCGGGCTGATCACACCGCGAGCGTCGCGGTCCCGATCACCTTTTGCTCGCCTTGCGCGTTCGCGAGCGAGCAGTCGACATCGACCAAGCGGCTGCCGGCATCCTCCCGCACACCGGTCACGACGACCCTTGTCACGAGCGTCTCTCCGGGCCAGGTCTGCCGCGAGAAACGAACCCCGTACCGCACCACCCGACCCGCCCCCACCCAGTCGGTGAGCGCCGTGCCGAGGAATCCCATCGAGAACATTCCGTGACCGAAGACCGACGGCTGGCCGGCCGACGTGGCGAGCACCTCGTCGTGATGCATCGGGTTGAAGTCACCTGAGGCACCGGCGTACTTGACGAGATCGGTCCGCGTCAGCACGTGACTCTTCACCGGCGCCTCGTCGCCGACCTTCACCTCGTCGAACTGAACCCTCTCCCCCATCGATCCTCCTGTCACGCGATCTCGGGCCGGATGCCTTGAACGGCAACCAGTCGCTGGAACATGTCGTAGCGCCTCGATGCATGACCGACCCAGTCCGCGTCAGGCTCCACCCGGTGCCCGACTCGCGCCCAGTCGTTCGCCCCGTCGAGGCTCGACTCGAGCCCAGCCGCCATCCGAGCGATGTAAGCGGCCCCGAGCGCGCCGCACTCCGGCACGAGCGACACGTCAACAGGCAGGCCCGTGCAGTCCGCCAGAGCCTGCAACCATTCCGGGCGGGTCGTACCTCCCCCGGTCGCGACCACCCGCCGGGCCGTAACGCCGGAGAGGTCGATGTGCTGACGGACCACGAAACCTGCCGCTTCGAACGCAGCCCGCCGCACCTGGGGCCGGTCGTGGGAGAGCTCGAGGCCGATCAGCGAAGCTCGGCGAGCGGTGTCGTGGAAAGGCGTGCGCTCTCCCCTCGGGTACGGCGCCCATACCGGGATGCTCGCGGGGCTGGTCACTCCGGGAGCCGTCCCGGTGAATTTCATGGCCCAATCGAGGAACAACCCCCCGGCGTTGCTCGCACCGCCGATGAGCGTCCTGCCCTGGGTGGTGTGCGGAACGGTCCACAAGCCCGGGACCTCGCGCCACTCGTTGCTGACGACCCAGATCACAAGCGTTGTCCCGCAGATCACGAGGACGTCGCCCACCTCGACAGCCCCGGCGACGATCTGCTCGGCGAGCGTGTCGACGATGCCGGAGGCGAGGATGGCCTGTCCCACCTTCGCAATCGGCTCTGCCAGACCGGCCACCTCCGGCAGGGCGTCAGGCAGGCAGCCCGCCTTGGCACAGATGGAGAGATCCCACCCGGCGCCGTCGAACAGTGGGGACATCGCGATCGCCGTCGTGACGTCGATCGCGCCCGGTCCCCCGAGCGAACGGTTGGCAACCGCTTGCACCGGCCAGTAGCCGGCGGCGCCAGGCTCGGAGGCTGTCAGCTGGCGCAACAGCTCAGGCGCGCGACCCATCGGGAGAGACGACACCTCGGGAGGAAGTGCGCCCCGGGTATCGCCGTAGAGGAGCCCAGGCGAGACTGGGATCCCGCGTGCGTCCACCGCCGCGAGCGAAGGCACCATGCCAGCCACGCAAATCGCCCGAGGCTCCGGCACGCCGAGGCGATTGAGATCGCGCAGCACGCGGCGAGGCGCGAGGCGCCAGGCCCGCCTCGCATCGTGCTCCATCCGCTCGGAGGTGGGCAGGCCGAGGCGATTAGGAATGCGGCGCCGCGCGATGACGGTGCCGTCGGCCGAGGCGACGATCGCCTTTAAGGCGCTCGTGCCGATGTCGATGCCGAGAGTGAGGTCGTCCACAGCTGCTGCTCTCAGGTCGGCGGGTTGCTGGTGCGTACGAGCGTGTTGGAACGCGCGATCACCGCCGTCTCGCCGGTCTCGTCGTGCTTCCACGTCATCTCAGTGACGACGAACGTCATGGTCGCGTTGCCCGAGACCTTCTCGTACACATCAGCGATCCGCCCTTCACCCATTAGCACGTCCCCGACCCGGACCGGGCTCGAGTACTCGAATTCCTGCTCACCGTGAAGAAGGAGGCCGCCTTTCGCAAGCAAAGGTCCGAGTACCTGACCCATCGCGCCCATGCCAGCCGATGCGTCGTCGTCCTCATCGGGTTGGATGTCGGCGAAGGCTCCCCAGTGCGCCATCGAGAACGGGAATGTCGGCGGCACCGGGAGGGCGGTATGCCCGGCGGCCGCAGCCGCGCCGGCATCGCGGTAGACGGGATCGGTGTCCTTCACCGCGTCGGCGAAGACAGCGACTGGCCCGCGTTCGACGACGACTCGCCGCCGACCCGTCGACTTGCCGATCACGCTCTTGTCGACCGCCACAGGGTTTTCTCCCGTCTCGCGCACCGTTGTGAAGCCGACGCTAGCGCCCTAGCTTGGCCGGGTGCTTCTCGGTGACCTAACGACCCCAGCGCTCGTCGTCGATCCGGGCACGCTGCAACACAACCTGACGGCCATGGCCGAAGCCCTTCCCGGCGAACGGCTCCGACCGCATGTGAAGGCTCACAAGTGCACGTCGCTCGCGCTCAGACAGCGAGAGGCCGGGCACCGCTCTTTCACCTGCGCAACGATCCGTGAGTGCGAGGGCATGGCTGCCGCAGGGCTTGGAGAGGACCTCCTGCTCGCAAACGAGGTGCTGGATGCTCGGCGCCTCGGGGCTCTCGTTGAGGCCGGCGCCCGGATCACTCTCGCGGTCGACTCCGAAGAGACGATCGCTGCGGCCACATCCGGCGGAGTGCGCGAAGTCCTGATCGATGTGAACGTCGGCCTCCCCCGCTGTGGCTGCGCTCCGCCAGACGCGGGACGACTGGCCGACCTGGCCCGTGCGCGCGGTCTCGCCGTGCGCGGCGTGATGGGTTACGAAGGTCACGTCGTCGGTCTCGAGGAGACAGCCGAGCGCATCGCCGGCTGCACGGCATCGATGGAGATACTCCTGGCGGCCCATGAGCAGGTCGGCGGCAGCCTCGTCTCCGCCGGAGGAACCGGGACTTATGCGATCAACACCTGGGCAAGTGAGATCCAAGCCGGCACGTACGTCCTAATGGACACCGCCTACGAGCGGCTCGGATTGCCGTTCCGGCAAGCCGTCTTCGTCGTCGCCACTGTGATCTCCAGCACCGATGGGTACGCGGTCGCCGACTGCGGGCTGAAGGCCCTCGGAATGGATCACGGCAACCCCAGCATCGCCGGATCAGAAGTCTGGTTCTGCTCCGACGAGCACGTCACCTTCGCGCCTGCTGCCCCGCTCGGTAGCCGGGTGTTCGTCCTACCTGCCCACCTGGACCCGACTCTTGCGCTTCACGAGCGCCTTCACCTCGTCGAGGGACTCGCCGACGTGCTTTCGGCCGGCGCACCAGCAAAGGACGCCGAAGTCCTCGACACGTGGCCGATCGACCTGCGCGGGTGGTGAGTCGGCTGCCGCGATGGTCCTAACCGAGCTGTTGGGCTAGGCGGGCGGCGAGGAGGCGGAAGGCGCGGCCGCGGTGGGAAAGGGCGTGTTTCTCGACTGATGACATCTCAGCGAACGATCTTCCATCGCCTTCGATCGGTATGAAGATGGGGTCGTAACCAAAGCCGCCGTCGCCAGAGGGCTGACGGGCGATACGCCCTTCGACTACCCCCTCGGCACACAGCTCGGTGCCGTCAGGGAAGATCGCGATCGCGACAGTCGAAAAGCAGGCGGTCCGGTCCTCGCTCTCACCCAACTCCGCCAACAGCTTGGCAACGTTGTCGAAGTAGGTCGCGTGCTCGCCGGCGAAGCGCGCGGAGTAGACGCCAGGCGCCCCGCCGAGGGCGGCGACTTCGAGTCCGGTGTCATCGGCGATCGCTGCGCGCCCGGTCGAACCCACGAGCGCGGCCGCCTTCAGCCGGGCGTTCTCCTCGAGGGTCTCACCTATCTCCTCGACTTGAGCGACCTCGAGCGGGCGCTCCAACAGGACGATCCGGTCGCCCAACTCACTCGTCAGGATGGCCCGGACCTCTTCAGCCTTGTCGGGATTGGCGGTGGCAAGCACAAAGGCGACCCCGCTCACGGCACCCTTCGGGACTCGGGCGGCACCGAGACCATCTCAGCCTGCAGCGCATGGAGCTGTCCGATGCCGAGCTCGGCAAGGCGCAGCATCTCGTCGAGCTCGCCCCGTGTGAACGCCATGCCTTCAGCTGTGCCCTGCACCTCTATGAACCGGCCCTCGCCGGTCATGACGACGTTCATGTCGACCTCGGCGGTTGAGTCCTCGGAGTAGTCGAGGTCGAGGTGCGGGACCGCTCCTACGACTCCGACCGAGATCGCCGCGCATGAGTCGGTGAGCGGATGGGCCGATATCGAGCCCTGTGCGACGAGGCGGGCGCAGGCGTCGTGAAGAGCGAGGTAGGCACCAGAGATCGAGGCGGTCCTCGTGCCGCCG
This sequence comes from Acidimicrobiaceae bacterium, assembly GCA_003136185.1. Lineage (GTDB taxonomy): Bacteria > Actinomycetota > Acidimicrobiia > Acidimicrobiales > Bog-793 > Palsa-601. The sequence continues at coordinate 6,249 of PLDN01000079.1, forward strand.
TCGGCCTGCAGCACGTCACAGTCGAGGACGATCTGGCGCTCGCCGAGTGCGACAAGATCGCAGACCCCGCGAAGCGAGCGACCTATGAGCCGCTGTATCTCATGGGTCCGGCCCGACTGGCGGCCCTTCGCCGCCTCCCGGCTGACCCGCTCGCGAGACGAGCCCGGGAGCAGCGAGTACTCGGCGGTGACCCAGCCTTTCCCCGTGCCTCGCATCCAGCGGGGCACGTCCTCGTCGATCGATGCCGTGCACAGCACGATCGTGCGCCCCATCGTGACTAGTACCGAGCCGGCAGCCATCTCGGTGTAGTCCCGCTCGAACGAGACGGGCCGCAGCTCGTCGACGGCGCGCCCGTCTCGGCGCGTTGTAGTGCTCGTGGTCATTACCGCAGGCTACCTACGCTCAACGGTACGGACGAAAGACCACCTTGGGAGCGCCCTCAGTCGTCATGCGACCGATATCCGCTCGGCGGACTCGAGTTCCGGCCCGAGCAGCCGCCGTCCCATCTCGACGAACCAGTCGACGTCGCCCGACGACAGCCACCGATGACTCGGGGCCTGACCAGGCTGGCGGTCGATGCCCAGTCGCTCGATCCGGGCGAGCACGTCGAAAGCCGTCTCATCGGCCGAAGAGACGAGCACCACCTCGCGTCCCATTACGTCTCCGATCGTGCGGGCGAGATACGGGTAGTGAGTGCACCCGAGAAGCAAGGTGTCTACCTGCGCCCTCCTCAGAGGGGCAAGCAAGCGTTCGGCGAGGACGTGCACCTGGTCGCTTCCTGTCTCTCCCCTCTCGACGAACTCGACAAAGCCGGGACAGGCGGCACAGACGGCGACAACTCCGCTCGCCATCGAGGCCCCCAGGCGCTGATACGCACCCGAGGCGATCGTGCCGACCGTCCCAATGATCCCCACCCGACCGTTGCGTGTCGCTTGAGCAGCTGCGCGCATCCCCGGCTCGAGTACGCCGACCACCGGTACGTCGTGGCGCTCGGTGATGTCGTCGAGAGCGACGGACGCAGCCGTGTTGCAAGCCACGACGAGCAGTTTGCAGCCGACCTCGGTGACGAGATAGTCGGCAATCTCGATGGCGAACTTGCGAACCTGGTCGGCCGGGCGCGGGCCGTAGGGATAGCGCCCGGTGTCGCCGACGTACACGAGGTGCTCGGCCGGGAGCAGGTCGATGAGCGAGCGAGCGACCGTCAAGCCGCCGAACCCACTGTCGAAGATGCCGATCGGCCGTTCGTTCGCCGCGTCGGCAGGAGGCACCATTCCTAGAAGTAGATCATCGACTTCGCGCGCTCGACGACGGCATCGATGTCGCCAACCCAAGCGTTCGTCGAGAGGTACTTCCAACCGCCGTCGGCCGAGAGGAAGACGACGACACCGGATTCGATCGAAGCGGCACATTTGAACGCGCCTGCCATAGCAGCGCCTGTCGAGAGCCCGGCGAAGACACCGACGTCAGCGAGCTTTCGCGTCCACTCGATCGAGTCACGCGGCCCCACGATGGTCTTCCGATCGAGGAGCGCCTCGCCCCCGCCATCTAAGAAGATCGGGGGGATGTAGCCGTCGTCGAGGTTGCGTAGCCCGTCCACGATCTCGCCCGACGGAGGCTCGACTGCCCAGATCTGGATCTCCGACCGCTGCTCTTTCAGGTAGGTACCGACACCGATGAGCGTCCCGCTTGTCCCGAGGCCCGCCACGAAGTGGGTGATCTCCGGGCAGTCGCGGTAGATCTCGGGGCCGGTGCCCTCGTAGTGCGCCTTTGGGTTGGCCGGATTGGCGTACTGGTAGAGGAAGACCCACTCCGGGTGCTGTTCGGCGAGCCCCTTCGCCATGCGCACCGCACCGTTCGAGCCTTCGGATCCTGGCGACTCGATGATCTCGGCGCCCCAGATCTCGAGTAGCTGGCGCCGCTCGATCGACACGTTCGACGGGAGGACGACCTTCAAGTGGTAGCCCTTCACGCGACAGACCATCGCGAGGGCGATCCCCGTGTTGCCCGAGGAGGGCTCGATCAACGTGGCGCCTCGTGACAGCAGGCCCGACTTCTCAGCCTCTTCGATCATCGAGAGTGCCGGGCGATCCTTTACCGAGCCGCCAGGATTCTGCCCCTCGAGCTTGACGAGGATCTGGACGTTCGGGTTCGGGCTGAGAGCCGAGACGTCGACGAGAGGCGTGTTGCCGATCAGGTCGAGGATGCTCGGGTACATCGCCATCGGTCAGGCGGTGCCGCCTGCGACCGCCGGCAGGATCGAGATCACGTCGCCTTCGGAGACCTTCGTGTCCAGCTTGTCGAGGTAGCGCACGTCGTCGTCGTTCACGTAGACGTTCACAAAGCGGTGCAGTGAACCGTCCTCGGTCAGCAACTGGCCCTCGATGCCGGGGAACGCCGTCTGGAGGTTGCTCAGCACGTCGCCGATCGTCGCCCCCTCGACGCTCACGACGGGCTGCCCGCCCACTGCAGGGCGCAAGAGAGTGGGAAGGCGGACTTCGACTGGCACGGTGCCTCCGATTGTTGACTGGATTAGTCAGGCATTCTAGTTGCCGATGACAACCACGGACTCTTCGAGGATGTTCCCATCCACGATCCGGTAGGAACGGGTCGAAGGCACTTCGTGGCGCAGCGAGACGAGCACGTAGTGCCACGCCGGGTCGGGCGCCTGGCCCACGTCGGTCGGAGACGGCCAGGGGTCGGTGTGGGTGTGCGAGTGGAAGACCCCGATCACGCTCAGGCCGGAATCCTCGGCTGCGCGATCGATACGAAGATGCGCCAGCGGGTCCACCGTGTAGAGCTGGGAGGAGGCGGCGACATTGGTGGTCGGGTGTACCTCCACAACGGTGCCCGATGACAGCTCGCCGACCAGGAGACCGCAGCCTTCCTCGGGGTAGCAGGAGAGACAGTGGGCAGCCATCGCGACCAGGTGAGCCCTTTCGAGGCGCAACTCTGACGTCGCGAGTAGCTCGCCTTCGGTCTCCATCGGCATGACGGTAGCGTTGATAGCCGTGCCAAAGAAGCGATCGGCCAGCGCCAGGGCGAAAGAGGACGCCGCCCGCGGGATAAAGCGCGTGGCACAGAACCGACGTGCGCGCCACGATTACGAAATCCTCGAGACCTACGAGTGCGGTGTGGCCCTGCAAGGAGCCGAGGTGAAGTCGCTTCGTGCAGGACAGGCCTCGCTGCAGGATGCCTATGCCCGCATCGACGACGGCGAGGCCTGGTTGGTGGGGGCGCACCTGGCGCCGTACGAGTACACCAGTGGATATGGGGGTTTTGAGCCGAATCGACCCCGGAAGCTCTTGCTTCACCGGGACCAGATCGACGAGCTATCCGGGATCGTCTCCCAAAAGGCGCTCACCTTGATCCCGCTGTCCATCTATTTCAAAGACGGCCGGGCGAAGGTCGAGATCGCACTTGCGAGGGGCCGCAGGCTGTACGACAAGCGGCACGCGATCGCTGAACGCGACGCTACCCGGGAGGCACAGAGAACCATCAAGGAGTACCAGTCGAGGTAGACGGCCTGCCCGTGTGCTCAGGATCTATTGACTGACGGCCTCGAGTCGATAGGCCTCTCCTCTGGATCGGTGATCTTCGGCTGAGCTTCGGCGGCGGGGGTGTTCGCGACGGCGGGCCCTTCGTCGGGTGGCGGTGGCGGCAAGGTGCCTTCCGCAATCCCATTAGAGTGGGACCGAAGTTAAAACCACCAAGGGGGTGACAGGCTTCGACTCCGGTCGTCGAAGTGGGAGAAGCGAGCCGTGGTCNNGCCACGTTAAAGAGCCGGAAACCAAACACAAACGCCAAGCCACAGCTTGCGCTTGCCGCCTAAATAACGGCAACGTCTGCCCGGCCCCAGCCTCACGGGTCGGTTCCGGACGTCATCTAGTGAGGCTTACCTGAGCGGAGTCGCTGATGCGTCGCTGAGGGACATCTAAGTCAGCTGGGAGCCCG
>PLDN01000102.1 GCA_003136185.1 Acidimicrobiaceae bacterium
CTCGAACTCGCGTGGGCTCGACAACTGGCCGGCACGGCGGGCGCGACCGGCTGGGCGGCCGCGTACAGTGCTCTCGTGGCGGCAAGGCTCCTCGCATCCGGTGCGCTCCGTTCGCTGGCGGAGAGTCCCCGGCGCGACTTGAGGCGCCTGCTTGGTGATCGCGCGGAAGCAGCGACGTCGATCACCGGACTCGCCGGCCAGCTGCCCCGCGCCGCAACATGGGTACTGGCAGGGCTCGAGGAACCGGACGACCTATGGACAGCGGAGACACGCTGGTGGCGTCGCGTGGCTGATGACGCAGTCGCCTTGAGCCATTCGCCACAGCCGTGCGCGGAATCGGTCCTCGGTTGCGGCATGCTCGTCGTCGCTGACGCCCAGTGGGTCCAGGCAGCGTTGGAGATCGCCGACCGGGGCGGGGGGTCGTTGAGTGAGGTGATCGATGCCGTGGCGTGACGCTCTGGAGCCGGTACGCATGGAGCGGGTGGCGGTCGTCGCAACCGGCGACGCCCTGCAAGAGGTGCTCGCTCTCGTGGCCGAAGCCGGCGTCCTTGAGCCCGATCTGACGATGCTCGAGCGCGGGAGCGAGTTGCCCAGCGGCGGTGTGGAGCTCGGAGTCGATGACGTCTGTGCGGCAACGCTGCAACGCAACGAGGTCGCGGCCCTGGCCGGCTGGATCCCGGCGACGATGATCGAGCGCCTCGCGCGGGCGCTCGAGCCGCTCGGGGCGACGCTCGTGCGCCTGCCCCTGCCCGCTGACGTCCAGCCTCCGACCCTCGTACCCCCGTCCGGTCCTGCAAGTACGTTCCAGCCGCTGGTCGACACCTACGCGACCGTGCCGTACGACGACATCAACCCCTCTGTGCTGGCAGGTCTGGCCTACGTCGCAATGTTCGGCATGATGTTCGGAGACGTGGGTCATGGCGTCCTCCTGCTGGCGGCCGGGCTTTTCCTGCGACTCTCGCGGAGACCCCTGCCTTCATATCTGAGGAAAGCTGCCCCCTTCGTCATCGGCTGCGGCATCACCAGCACCGCGTTCGGCTTCGCCTTCGGCGAGGCGTTCGGCCCCACGCACCTCGCGCCCGTGCTGTGGCTGGCTCCGCTGGACCACGCGACGGAGCTGCTGGCGGTGGCGGTCGCGGTCGGTGCAGTACTCATCGCTGCCTCGTACGTGCTGGGAACGGTCAACCGTTGGCGCGAAGGGGGAGCTACTCAAGCACTACTCGCCGTCTCAGGCATCGCGGGCGCCGGCATGTACCTGGGCCTAGCTCTGGTGGGCCTTGGATGGTACCGGCACCTGGTCGCGGCCGAACTGGGCGGTGCGGTCGTCGCTCTCATCGGCGTGGTACTCGGCTTCGCCGGCCTGTACGCGGAGGCCGGGGGACGCGCCGCCGGAGTCGCCGAAGCGACCGTCGAGATGTTCGACTCGGTGATCCGCCTTGGTACCAACACCGTGTCTTTCGCCCGGCTCGCTGCTTTCGGGCTCACCCACGCCGCGCTCACGGGAATCGTTTGGCAAGGTACAACGGCCCTGTGGCACAAGGGAGGACTGATGACGGTCCTCGGCGCCGTTCTCTTCCTCGCGGGGAACGCCTTCACCTTCGCGCTCGAGGGTCTGGTCGCGGCGATCCAAGCACTGAGGCTCGAGTATTACGAGCTCTTCTCCCGGGTCTTCTCAAGCCAAGGCCGCTCGTTCCGACCCTGGCACATATCGAAGCTCACACCTAAGGAGGCATCATGTTCGCTTGGTTGATCGGATTGCCCGTCCTCGGGGGCATCTCGGCCCTTGGGGCGATCGTGCTCCGTCACCGACCCCGCTCCTTCCTGAAGATCGTCAAGTTCGCGAACCTCGCGCTGCTTGTCGGGACGGGCGTGCTCGTGATCCTCGCGATGTTGGCCGAGCCGAGCTCAGCGGCAACGACCGCAGCCAGCAGCGCCAATTCCTACGCGGGCCAGGCGCTCATCGGCGCAGCCATCGCGGTGGCGGGTTCCTCGATCGGCGCCGGCATCTCCGTCGCGTACACGGGATCGGCAGCGATCGCCGCCATGAGTGAGCGGCCGGAGCTGTTCGGCCGAGCGATGGTCATCGTCGGCCTCGCCGAGGGCATCGCCATCTACGGGCTCGTCGTCGCCATCATCCTGATCGGGAAGGCCTGACTCAATGGGACGTGTAGCAGTGCTCGGCGAGTCACGCCGAGCAGCCTGGTTCGCCCTCGCCGGGGCAACGGTCCTCGAAGCCGAGGATCCCGAGGCAGCACGGAGAGCGTGGAAGACCATCGGCGACGAGACTGCTGTGGTCGTCCTCACGCCCATGGCTGCCGCTGCGATCGCCAACCTGCCGGCTCGGAGAGTTGATCTCTTGACCGTCGTGATGCCAACACCGCCAAGCAACGGTGCCTCGAGTCGGTCCGGACAGGTCAGGTAGCTGCGTGCCCTCTGTCATCCCCGCCGCGCGCTCGGCACGCAGTGCGGGCACCATGAGCGCTTCCCTCGCCGTGGTCGAGCAATCTCTGCTCGCCGAGGCGGAAGGGCGGGCGCGCTCGATCGTCGAGGCCGCTCGGAGCGACGCCGCAGCGGAAGTGGCGCGGGCCCGATCCCATGGCCAACGGCTCATCGAGCAGGCGCGGGCGGAGGGGACCTCTGCAGCGAGTCGGGCGGCCGAGACGGCGCTCGCCATCGATGAGGGCGAAGCGCTGTCCTTCGTCCTCGCCGCTCGCCGCCGCGGGTACGAAGCCCTGCGCTTGGCCCTCATCGAGGAGATTACGGGCAAGCTACGGCGAGGCGAGGTCTCCGAGCTCGAGAGCCGGCTCGCGGCGATCGTTCGCAGGCGAGCGGGCACCGGAGCGATCGTGCGAGGCGCCCTCGGCGACGCCTCGGGATTGGTCGCGACTTCCGGCAACCGGAGCGCCTCGGTCACGATCGAGGCGCTAGTCGACCACGCGCTTGCCTCGGCGGACCTCGAGATCGAGGCGCTCTGGGCATGAACGACTCGCCCACGACCTCGACCTCGTCCCCGTCGCCGCCCTCGACGTCGTCAGTCGGTCGTGTGCTCAGGGTCAGCGGCCCCCTCGTGGAGGTCGACGGCATCGACCGCACCGCGATGCTCGACGTCGTCGAAATAGGGCCGTCACGCCTGGCAGCAGAGGTCGTGTCCGTCACGAGCGCCGGCCGGATCGTCGCACAGGCATACGAGTACACGGGTGGCATGCGTGTCGGTGACGGGGCCAGCGCGCTCGGCCACCCCCTCTCCGCACGTCTCGGACCTTGGCTCCTCGGCGGAGTCTTCGACGGCATGCTGCGACCGCTCCGCGGCGGGCCAACCTGGCTCGCGCCCGGCGTGCTGAGGGCGGAGGGTGGAGGGGAAGCCCGATGGCGTTTCTCGCCCAAGGCCGCGAGCGGCGACGTTGTGAGCGCCGGCGACGTGCTCGCCGCGGTTCCCACCGCGGGCGATGTCGAGTACCGCCTCCTCGTGCCTCCGCGTGTGTCCGGCGCTGTCGAGTGGATCGCCGCCGAAGGCGACGTCGGAGAGGACGAGCGGGTCGCCACCGTCGGCGGGCACGACGTGACACTCGCCGAGTCATGGCCGGTCCGGGTCCCGAGGCCGGTCACCACTCGACTCGATCCTTCGGAGCCGCTCGCCACCGGGCAGCGGGTCGTCGACCTGCTCTTCCCCGTCGCCAAGGGCTCGACCGTGGCGGTGCCGGGCGGCTTCGGGACGGGCAAGACCGTCCTCTTGCAGCAGATCGTGAAGTGGTGCAACGCCGACGTCATCGTCTTCGTCGGCTGCGGTGAGCGGGGCAACGAGCTCGCCGACGCCCTCACCGATCTCGGCGAGCTCGTTGACCCCCGGAGCGGGAGGAGCCTGCTCGAGCGCACCGTCGTCATTGCGAACACCTCGAACATGCCAGTCATGGCTCGCGAGGCGAGCATCTACACCGGCATGACCGTGGCTGAGCTCTTCAGAGACATGGGCTACGACACGGTCCTCCTCGCGGACTCGACCTCGCGCTGGGCCGAAGCGCTGCGGGAGTTCTCCTCGCGCTCAGGCGAGCTTCCGGCAGAAGAGGGATACCCAGCCGGCCTCGCCTCGGCGATAGCCGCGTTCTACGAGCGCGCCGGAACCGTGCGAACCCTCGGCGGGACCCACGGGTCCGTCACCGTCATCGGCGCCGTATCGCCGCCCGGCGGCGACATGACGGAGCCGGTCACCTCGCATACCGAGCGTTTCGTCCGGTGTCTCTGGTCCCTCGACCGCGATCTCGCATATGCGCGCCACTACCCGGCCATCACGTGGCGGCGGTCCTTTTCTCGCGACGCCGGTGCTGTCGGCGATTGGCACGGGGCCGCCGGGCGCACGAAGTGGGCGGCTGACCGAGCCCGCGCCGTCGCGCTGCTGGCCGAAGCGGACCGCCTCGCCCCGATCGTCGAGCTGGTCGGCCTCGCCGGTCTGCCGGCGAGAGAGCGCATGGTCCTGCTCGGCGCGCGTTTGCTCCGGGAAGGCGTGCTCCAGCAGAGCGCGCTCAGCAAGAACGACGCCTCTTGCTCCCCGGAGAAACAATCCGCACTTCTCGACCTCGCCCTCGCCCTCTACGAGCGATGCCTCGAGCTCGTTGGCCGGGGCGTCCCGGCCTCGGTCGTCGAGGAGATCGACCTCGCCGGAGCAACTCGCATGCGCGACGAAGTCCCGCCTGACGACGCGTCATCGGTGACCCGGCGCCGTGACGAGATGCTCGAGATCCTGGCGGCAGTCGGATGACCGGGCCCGGTGAGTTCACGATCCCCGTCGAGTACCAAGGGGCACACAGCGTCGAAGGGCCTCTTCTCGTGGTGGACAAGGTTGCCGACGTCGGGTGGGATGAGATGGCGACCGTCCGACTGGCCTCGGGCGAGGTCCGGCAGGCGCTCGTCCTCGAGGTCCACGAGGACCTCGCGATCGTGGAAGTGCTGCAGGGGACTTCCGGGCTCGACCCCCGTGAGGTGACTGTCGGGTTCACGGGCAAACCCTTCGAGATCCCTGTCGGCGAGGGCTGGATGGGGCGCGCGTGGAGCGGGCTCGGCGAGCCGCTCGACGGCGGTCCCCCCATGCTCGGAGCCGAGATGCGCCCGGTCGCCGGCTCGCCGCTCAATCCCACGCTCAGGGATGTGCCTCGTGACCCCATCGTCACGGGCATCTCGGTCATCGACGCGCTCACCACGTTCGTCCGCGGCCAGAAACTCCCCATCTTCTCGAGTGCCGGCCTCCCCCACCTCGAGCTCGTCACCCAGATCGCCGCCCAAGCGACGGCCCCGGGCGAACCATTCAGGGTCATCGTCGCCGCCATGGGTCTCACGCATGTCGACGCTGCCGCGATCCGCCGTGCTCTCGAGAAGCGAAGTGCGACGGGTGAGCTGGCGCTGTTTCTCGACACCGCAGACGACCCGGTCGTCCAGCGGATCCTCACGCCACGAGTGGCGCTCACCGTCGCGGAGCACCTTGCGTTCGACCGCGGCGAGCACGTGCTCGTGCTGCTCGCCGACATGACGAGCTACTGCGAGGCGGTGAGAGAGGTCTCCGCAGCGCGCGGCGAGATCCCCGGCCGGCGTGCCTATCCCGGCTACCTCTACAGCGATCTCGCGTCCATCTACGAGCGCTGCGGCCGGATCCGAGACCGGCCCGGGTCCGTCACCTTGCTGCCCGTCCTCACGATGCCCGCCGGCGACATCACCCACCCGGTCCCCGACCTGACCGGCTACATCACCGAGGGCCAGATCGTGCTCAGCGCCGAGCTTGCCGGTCAGGGCATCTACCCACCCGTGGACGTCCTCGGATCGCTCTCGAGGCTCATGCGCAAGGGCACTGGCGAGGGGCTGACACGGGCCGACCACCCAGCGATCGCAGCCCAGCTGGTCGCCGCACTCGCGCAGGCCGGTCAGGTGAGAGACATCGCCGAACTTGTGGGTGTCGCTGCGCTGACCGACACGGATCGTCGGTATCTCGATTTCGCCGACGCCTTCCGGACAGTCCTCGTCAGCCAGGGTGTGGACGAGTCGCGCTCGATTGAAGAGAGCCTCGAGCGCGCCTGGAAGGTGGTGTCGGTGCTCCCGCAGCGGGAGCTCACGATGGTCCCGACTGAGTACATCGAGCGTTACTACGTGTCGAGCGAGCCCGCCGGGACCGAGCAAGGCGCGTCTCGCAACGCCGCGCCGGCTTCGGGAGAAGGCAATGGCTGAACCAGCGCCGCCGGGCCGCGCAGGCCGCTTGTGGCTCCAGGGACGCATCGCGGCTGCCCGCCGCGGCCTCGAGCTCCTCGATCGCAAGCATCAGCTGCTCCAGCGTGAGCTCGAGAAGCTGGAGCTCGCGGAGCGCGAGACGCGCGACCGATGGGAAGCCGCTTGTGAGGAGGCGGAACGCTGGGGGTTACGAGCGGCAGTCCTCGGAGGCCAGGCGGATCTCTCCTTTGCCGCCAGCACGTTCGCAGGGTCGACCGGGGTCGAGGTCACGTGGCGCAACAACATGGGCGTGCGCTATCCCGACACCGTCGAGTGCTCGTTCTCAGAACCGAGCCCGGCGGAGCTCGCAGCCGGCAACGCAGCGCTTCGTCCTGCGCTTCGCGCGTATCGATCCGCCCTCGAGACGGCCGCCACACACGCAGCCGCCGACGAGGCTTACCGCTGCGTGGTCGAGGAGCTGCAGGCGACCAAACGCCGCGTCCGCGCGATCGAGCGGCATCGGCTGCCTGGCCTTGAGGAGAACCTCCGGCGCCTTCAGCTCCACCTCGACGAGCTCGACCGGGAGGAGCGCGTCGTGACGCGGTGGGCGCGGGACCGTCGCGACTCGTCCGAAGATGACCTCAGCCGACAATGACCTCGTTGCCAAGCCTGACTGTGCCGGCTGCGCCCACTGCGCAGTAGATACCGAGGCTGAAGTTGTGGTGATCCCGCAGCGTCATCGAGATCGAGGTGCCGCGTGGCAGACTCGGCTGTGCGCGCGGCGGCGTCGAGCAACGGACAGCCGGCATGAAGAGGTTCACCGCTGCCTCGGCGCTGAGCCGAACGGCGGATCCGACCCAGTGGAGGCGGACCTTTCCGCGAGGCGCGTCGTTCGCGGTCCCGCTTCACCGGGTCGGTCCGTGGTCGTCGAGCGTCTCCTCGACGTGGTCCGCGTGCAAGAGCGACTCCTGCAGCAGCTGTCGAACGTGGACATTGGTCTGCCCCCTACGGATCTGCGCTGTGATCGGCACCTTTGGCAATCAGGTAGTAGCCCCCTGTGCCGTCCGGCAGGTGGCAGCGCTACCCCGATGTCATGCAGTCCGGCACGGAAGATGTCCAGGCACCGGGACGAATGCGAAAGCATGGGACAGTGAGCTTGACGGTGCCGTCTTTGGAACCGCAGCAGGTCCTCGCCGAACTCAAGAGCTCGCCTCGAGGCCTCTCGACAGACGAGGCGAACGCACGGCGAGCACAGGTGGGTGCCAACCAACTTCCGGCTGCTCACCGCCGATCGATCATCGCCGAGCTCGGATCGCAGTTCGCCAACATGTTCGCTGTCGTGCTGATGGTCGCCTCCGCAATTACGTTTCTCGCATACATCCTCAGCACTCCTAGGGACCCCGCCAATCTCGAACTCGCTATTGGAATTCTTGGCGTTGTCCTGCTGAATGCAGTCATCGGCTTCGCGCAGGAGCACGCGGCCGAACGAACGGCCGAAGCTCTGCAGGCAATGGTGCCTTCCATGGCGCGCGTTATTCGTGACGGCGAACTGACTGAGATCGCCGCTGCCGACCTTGTCCCAGGCGATCTTGTAGCTCTGGATTCCGGCGATGCGATCTCTGCCGATTGCCGTCTGATCGAGGTGCACGACCTGTTGGTTGAGATGGCGGTCCTCACCGGGGAGAGTCGTCCCACGCCCAGGATCTCCGACGCCGTGCACGAGACACAGACTGCAAACGCTCGCAATTGCGTGTTCATGGGCACGTCCGTCGTCAACGGTGCTGGTAGGGCCGTCGTGTTCGCGACCGGGCTTGCCACGGAATTCGGGCGCATCTACCGCTTGACGGCCGAGATACCCCAGGAGGACAGCCCGCTGCAACGCGAGGTGACAGTGATGGCGAGACGGGTCGCCGCGGTCGCGATTGGTGCCGGAGCCGGTCTGTTCGCCCTTCGTGCCGCCGTAAGTCACTCCGTGGTCGGGTCGTTCGTGTTCGCCCTCGGCGTCATGGTGGCACTCGTACCGGAGGGACTGCCAGCCACGATGTCTGTGTCGCTAGCTGTTGCCGTGCGCCGGATGGCGCGTCACAACGCTCTGATCAAGCGGCTCACCGCTGTCGAAGCTCTGGGTTCCACAACCGTCATATGTACTGACAAGACAGGCACGTTGACCAAGGCTGAGATGACGGTACAAGTCGTATGGGAGTCCGACCGACAGCACGCCGTGACAGGCGTGGGCTACGCACCGGAAGGAGAGGTCGACGACCCGAGGCGTATCGCTGATCTCTTGAGGGTCGGCGGCCTTTGTGCGGATGCCCGTCTCTTGCGGCCCAACCCAGAGCGTCGCCTCGGTTGGCGAGTACTAGGCGACACGACCGAGGGGGCGATCCTCGTCGCCGTCGGCAAGGCCGGCATCGACGTGGCAGCCGAAGAGGCGCGCACGCCGCGGGTCGCCGCCTTCCCCTTCGACGCCGACCGGAAGCTGATGAGCACCATTCACCAGCTAGCGGACGGGTCGTTCGAGGCCTGCGTCAAGGGATCGCCCCAAGCCGTGCTCGAGCGCTGTGTCGCCGCTCGCTGGGAGGCGCAAGACGTCGAACTCGACGGCTCGTTACGAGCGCGGATAGCCGCGGCGAACGATGTGATGGCAGCTAAGGGACTCCGAGTGCTAGCGGTCGCGAGGCGGCAGCTCACCACCGGTCATCCGGCGATCTCCGATGCCGAGCAAGACCTCACGCTGCTTGGCCTCGTGGCCATGTCCGACCCGCCGAGGCCCGAGGTGGTGGACGCCGTCGCCGCCTGCCGGCGGGCAGGCATCCGCATCTACATGATCACGGGCGACTACGGCCTGACAGCTGAGGCCATCGCCCGGCGGGTCGGCATGATCGGTGACGGCTCTGTGAAGATCCTGAGCGGAAGCGATCTCGACGCGATGAGTGACGAAGAGATTGCCAATGCGACGCTCGGGACCGAACAGCTGCTGTTCGCGCGTGCGAGGTCGGAGCACAAGATGCGTATCGTTGCCGCGCTCGAGGACCGCGGGGAAGTAGTCGCGGTAACCGGAGACGGTGTCAACGACGCTCCAGCCCTGAAACGGGCCAGCATCGGGGTGTCGATGGGCGAGGGTGGCACCGACGTCGCCCGGGCCGCTTCAGTCATGATCCTGCTTGACGACTCGTTCGCCTCAATCGCCACCGCGGTCGAGCTTGGGCGCACTGTTTACGCGAACATCCGCAAGTTCCTCATCTATCTCTTCAGCCACAACCTCGCTGAGCTCGCACCCATTCTCGCGGCGGTCTTCGTCGGGTTTCCGCTAGTTCCCCTCAGCGCGCTCCAGGTCCTCGCGATCGACCTCGGGTCGGATGTCATGCCGGCCCTTGCCCTTGGTACCGAGCGGTCTGAACCAGGCACGATGTCTCATCCGCCCCGACCGCCGAGCGAGCACCTCTTCAACTGGGCGCTCGTGAGACGATTCTTGTTCCTCGGGACGATCCAATCGGTCGGCGTCGTAGCAGTATTCTTCTGGCGAATCCATACTGCGCACCTCCCGTTCAACGCATTCACACGGACCAACCCGACGTATCGAGAAGCACTCACCATGACTCAGGCCGGCATTGTCGTCAGCCAGTTCTTCAACAGCTTCGCCGTGCGCACAGAGGAGCAGAGCATCTGGCGCGTAGGAATTTTCTCTAATAAGCCACTCGTGTTTGCCGGATTCTTCGGGATTGGCTTCGTGTCGTGCGTCAGCTACGTCCCGGCGCTGCAGTCGGTCTTCAATACGGCGCCACTGCGCCTAAGCGACTGGTTGCTGCTCATCACAATTGGTGTCGTGATGCTCGCCGCGGAGGAGACACGCAAGGCATTTCGCCGCTCGAGGCATCGGACTCACGCAGAGAACCCCGAAGAGACACCGCGGCTCGAGAGTGCCCCGTCCAAGGAGGAGGAGCCATGCAGGTCGTAATAATGGGCTGTGGGCGAACCGGATCAGCCCTCGCGACCGGATGCGAAGCGGAAGGCGATCAGGTCTCCGTCATCGACGTGGACGAGACCGTGCGGAACCATCTACCCCGCGGATTCGGCGGTCGCTTCGTAGCGGGGAATGGCATTACGCCACGAGTGCTCGAGGAAGCAGGCATCGCGCACGCGGAAGCTTTCGTCGCCCTTACGCCGAACGACAACGCCAACACCGTTGCCGCCCGGGTGGCCCGCGAGGTCTTCCGGGTACCACGAGTCCTTGCGCGCCTTTACGATCCCGCTCACGCTCCTGTCTACAGTGAGTTCGGCATCGTCACCGTCGGGTCGGTCCAGACAACTGTCAACCGCGTGGTGCAGCTGCTGCACCACTCCACACTCGAACCACACCAGACGTTCGGCAATGGCGAAACGTTGCTCGTGCGATCGAGAGTTCCCGACTACCTGGCCGGGCGCGGGGTTCTCGAGTTCAATGTTCCTGGCGAGATCCAAGTCGTCGAGCTGAGCAGGGCAGGACATTCGAGAATCCCCGAACACTCGACGCCCCTCGAGGGCGGCGACATCGTGTCTTTCATCGTCGCCGCACGGTCACTGGACCGACTGAGAAGCTTCCTCGATGGGGGGTCGTCATAATGCGGATCATCGTGATTGGTGGCGCGGGCCTGCCTGAACAGGTAGCCGCGGCGCTCCATAAGGCGGGCGACGAAGTCACGGTGATCGATACCGATCCCGACCGCGAAGCTGCACTCGTCAAGGTTGGCTTGCGTGCAGTGAGGGGCAACGCTGCGGCTCCATCGACCCTCGAGGCTGCCGGAGCGCTCCGAGCCGACGTACTCGTGGCGTGTACGCGGTCGGACGAGGACAATCTCGTCGTCTCCCTCGTGGCGAAGAAGCACTTCGACGTTCCCCGAGTCGTCGCTCGCGTAAACGACCCGGCTAACGAGGGGCTCTTCGACCGCTCGTGGGGGGTCGACGCAGTGGTCTCGCCATTGAGCGCGCTCATCTCAATCATCCATCAGGCGACGTAGGACGTGGCGGGTAGCTCCTTTCCGGTCCGACGACCACCAGGTTGAGGCTTCGCGTGGGCAGGTTCTGACACTCGGATCGCGAGGCGAAGCGATCGGTTAGCCGCCAGGCGCTCCAGGCTGTGCCAGCCGACGGATCCGCTCCAGCTGGATTCGCTCCTGCTCAAGGCGGATCTCCGACACGAACGCCGGCACGAGATCTGCTTCGTCGGCGACGGCCCGGCGCTCGTCCCAGATTGCCCGACGTCGAAGGAAGCTGTCCGTCCTCGTCGCCGTCGCCGCCCTCGTTGTCCCGTTGCCCGAGCTGTACTTGCTGCATTCGGGTCGCGTCCCTCTCTTGCCTCTCTCGAGCTACTTAGGAGTCTGCGCGCTGAGCAGAAGTGGCGTGCCCGCTCTAGGTGGTATGGTCAAGATGCCTTCTACAGCAAGGGTCCCGCGGGCATAGTGCCCCGCAAACTGCAAGGGCGGTTGTGTTCGTTTCCCCGCTGTCCAGGCGCCCCCCGCCTTCTCCAGGTCAACGGTCGTCCCTGTCGCGTCGCTGTCGAAACATGTGGGTCGACCCGTTGTCTCGGCTGGCGCGCGCCACGAACTTCGAGGCCCGCCACCGGTCCTTCACCGCGTCATCCTGCGGTCGGGGACGACCACCCCGGTGTGCGTGGCGCGCCGCCACCATATGAAGCAGGCAGGCGACACCCCCGACTACCTCAGCATCGCGACCAACAAGGTTGCGATGCTGTTCGCACGACCAGATCACGTGAGAGGAGCCACACGATGGCAACGAAAGACAAGGCAAGCAACGTCACGGAGAATGCCAAGGGCAAGATCAAGGAGGTCACCGGCAAGGCGACTGGTAACGATAGGCTCCGGCACAAGGGAAAGGCCGACCAGGCCAAGGCCAACCTCAAACAGGCCGGCGAGAAGGTGAAGGACGCAGTCAAGCCGTGACTCGGGTCGAGGCCCGAGCCCAGACAACTGCCCGTCGCGGACCAGACCCGCCTCGAAGTCCGCCGGCGTAAAGCCCCGGGTAACGCCATGTCCGGTGTCTCCGAATGACATCCGCGGCATCGCGCGAGGTCGCGAGAGCTTCCTCGAGTCCGGTGACCTGGCGAGTGCCTCGGCGCGCGAACCCGACTTCCTGGCGCCGATCCCAGATTGGGAGGGTCTCCTTCGATCTTCTGGAGCTCCCCTCGCACTCTCTGACCATCACGACTGGCGCGGCGCAACCCTTGGCTCGTCGAAGAGATGACCAAAAGGTCTCTGTCAAGCGCCCTCGGACGGGGCAGCCAGAGACTTGTGACGACGTCAGGATCGGGCACGCCGCGGTTGGTGGTCGTTTCGCGAGAGACACCGCCTCAGGCGCATTCAGCCTCTACAACTTGCGCAGGCGGGCCTCGAAGAACGAGTAAACGCCGAAACAGACGAGACTGAGAGCAACGACACCGAGCAGAACGTCGCCGTACTCCTGACGGAGGCGTGCCGGTCAGTCGGGCGGGTCGAGGCGGGAGCGGGCCCCGCTGCCGTACACATCGAGCAAGAAGTGCTCGTCGGCGTATTGGGCGAGGAGGACGAGATCGGGCCGCGACCGCAACGCGGTGTGAACGACACCGGCGTTGGATGGATATCCCTCGACCTGCTCGCGCCAGTGCACCGCCACCAGGTGGCCGCCCTTGCAGAGAGCCCCCGAGGTGAGAGCGATCGTCCGCCTCAGATCCTCGTCGTCGAAGTAGTACCCCACCTCGCTCATGACGATCAGATCGAAGGAGCCCTGCGGCCACTGCCGGGGGATCGCCCGTTGCTGGAGAGTGACGGTGGGAGGCAGGTTGCGTTTCGACGCCTCGGCAATGGCCGCCGCGCAAGTGTCGACTGCCAGCAGCGCGTCGCACCGGGTGGCGAGCATCTCGGTCAGGACGCCAATCGAGCATCCGATCTCGAAGGCACTGCCGTAGCGCCTCCGCGGCAGCGACGCGACCGTCAACGCGTACTTGCGATGCTCGTACCAACGCCGGTTGAACGCCCACGGGTCAGGGTTGGCCTCGTACATTGCATCGAAATACTCACGCGCGAGGCTCATCGGAGCCTTTCCTGCGCACCCTCCTGCACCAAGAATCCCTCGAACGGCCGGGAGAATCGCTGCAACATCGCCGGCGACAAGATCGGCTCGCGCGCGCTTTCCCACGGCTCGATCTGGCTGGCGAAGGCGGCGATCGCGCGCTGCTTGGCGGACCGGGTGGAGCGCGAGAGGTGCTCGACTCTCAGGTTCGGCCAGGGGAAGCGGGGGTCGTCCGGACGCAGCCATTGCCAAGCCCACACCGGGTACTCGAGCAGACGGCTCCCGCAATGGGCTGCCGCGGCTGCCGCAGCGCGGCCCGCTGCCTCATGGTCGGGATGGCCATCCTGTCTCCAGGGGGCGATACACCACCCCGGGCCGGGAGGAACCCTCGACGGGCGACGGTGACGGGGTTCAAACAACTGGACCAGCATCTCGGTAAGCAGTCGCTCGTGAGCAACAACGCCGCCGTCGGGAATGCACGCCCGCGCGACCGTCACGTCAGCCAATCCGAGCGCGCCGAGAGCCGCCTTACGCTCGCAGGCACGGACGGCACTGAGCGAGCGCCTCGACCCAGCGGAGGCATGGGGTTGAGCAGCTTCTCCGTCCGTCACCGCCAGCACGACCACGGAGAAGCCGCGTCGCACCAGTTGCAGCATGGCACCGCCCGTGGCGAGGATCTCGTCGTCCGGGTGGGGCGCGATCACGATCGCCCGTCCTGGGCGGCAGCCCCATTGCATGGGAGGAGGGTCGGCGCGGTCAAGGGCGGTTCGCCATGTCTCCTCGCTTGCCCCGCTGAGAGTGATGTCCCCATCGCCGGGCGATGCCAACGTCGTGCCACGCTGGTGGGGTCCGGCCGACGGCAGATCGACAAGCGCGGTCGTGGCGAGGGTAGTCATGAGAATCCCCGCAACGCCCCGCCCGAGAGCAGGTGCTCCTCCAGAGCGGCCATGTCCGCCTCGGCATGGCTTTGGCGCAAGTACACAGTGAGATCCGCGACGCGGCGAGAATGGGCGCCATCGTGGCCGAGGGGCTCTGCCCCGGTGCCGCGGCCTACTCGTTCCATTATCTCGGTGGCACCCGACTCGACGAGATGGCGGACGACGGACGACAGTGCCCGCGCCTCGGACTTCAAGTCGGCGGGGTCCTCGTCGATTCGCTCCGCAGCGGTCCTCAATGCTCCTTCCATCGACCACAACCTCGCTCTGACTGCCCCTGCATGCGCCAAACGGTGAGTGCTCGCGTCCTCCTTCGGGCTCAAGAGGGGCTTCGCGACTGCCCGCGAACCGCCCCACCAAACGGCCGCCACCCCTATCGCCCCGTGCCAGAACCCCGCCCGGCTCAGATAGAAGTCACGCGGTCCGACCAGCGCGTCGTCCGACACGTCTACTTCCTCGAATCTCACATCGAACGTCTCCGAGCCCGCCATGCCGACGGCCGGCCAGGTGCCGGGGATGACCGACACACCGGGCGCGCCCAGATCAACGAGGAATAGTTGCGACTGTGATCCGACGAAGGCGGTCAGGAGGGCGTGCGTGAGGCTCGGGGCGCCCGAGCACCAGCGCCGCACACCATGTAGGCGCCAGCCGCCGATGACCCGGCGACCCGTGATTGTCGCGAGACGGCCTGCAGCCCACACGCCGAGGCGCGAGTTCCCAGGGACGGGTTCGTGGCCCGCCTCGGCCAAGACCGCGAGGGCGTCTACATGACCTTCCGCAAGCCGGGCAAGCGACAGGTCGTACGAGCCGAGCTCGGCGAGCCCACGGAAGCGAGCCCATGTGGCGCCCGTGCCGGCAAGGGGCAAGTCGAGCAGCGATTCCGTAACGAGGGACGCCAGTTCGGCCCGCGGCACGGCGTCGGCTGGGCGCCGGGTGAGCCAATGGGTTAGATCCTCCGCCCTCGTCGCCTTCATGGCGTGTCCGAGTGTCGTGGTCGAAGGTTCACTCACCTTGGATCACATACCCCGATCGCACTGATGTCTTCGACCGGCGAGGCGGCGAGGGGGAGCGGTGACGACGACATTTGGGCCAGCAGAGCGGCAAAGCCGTCGGGGGCACGGCCGACCCTGCGGCCACTCGTGACGACGATGAGGTCATCCACCGCGACGAGGCGATAACCGCTCTGGCCAATGACGCCCCAAATGGCGCGATCCTCACCTGTTTCGATGGTGGGCATGCCCCCCACGGCTGTGTACGCAGAGGCGCTGAACCCGAGACTTGCACCATGAACATGCGGGTGCCCGGGACCAGTCCCGAGGCCAGCCATATGCGACTGGTAGCGGCTCCGCACCCGTGAGGAGTGCTGGCTCCAGGAATCAACCCGCACGGTCCCCGCCACACCGTCAAAGCCCAACGCTCGCCAGCGGACCTGCCGGGCGAGCCAGTCCGGGCCGACCGTGCTGTCGGCGTCGGTCGAGCAGAACCACACATTGTCAATTGGGATCTGCCTCGCGAGCAGCAGCGCGACGGCAAACCCAGCCCGCCTGGCCGTTCCCACGTTCGCATCAGAGATCTGCACGAGACGGTCACCCAAGCTGAGAAGCGGCGCCGCCGTCGCCGCAGTCGTGTCGGTGCATTCATCCAGAACCAGGACAATCCGCACATCGACATGGCGAACTTCTACGTGTCGGCGCGCACGGTGCAATGCAGCGAGGCAGCGTGCGATGTGAGTCTCCTCGTTGTGGGCCGGCACGACGATGGCGATGAGCTCAGGATGCCTCCGGGTACCTATGGCGCCCCGCCGGGAAGTCCAGTCGAGCGCGCCGGTCGAATCGATGTCGCCGCGCACGGCGAACGGCGCATGGGAGCCGTCGACGCCGAGGTGATCGAAGGTTCGGCCGCCGGCGGTCAACGTGGGTCCGGTGCCAGGCTCGTGGTGGGCAGGGCGTCCACCGCGTGCTTTGGGTGATTGAACGTCGCTCGACCCCCTGAAAGGGCGGGGGGACCGCCCCACAAGGGCGACAGAAGACACATCACTATCGACAGCGAGGCACTTGACACGAAGTCGCCACCAAGGTTGCGGGCGGCCGCCAAACGCCGCCTCCGAAACCCTCGCTGTAGAAGGTGGCCGAACACTACCTCTTTTTGCCGGGAAATGCCCACCAGATGGTTTTCTGTCGCGCATCCAACGCGACCGGCGGGGGCTTTGAGGTGTCCGCGATTTGCTTTCCCCGGCAAAGCTGGTACCCTCAAACTGCCTTCTACATCGAGGGTCCCGGGATGCCAATGCGCTCCCCAGACCGTGAAGGCAGGGCCATGCCAGCTTCCCCGCTATTCGGGTTAGCCGTCGCACCCGTGAAGGCGCTTCTGCCCGTGCCTGCCGCTTCGTGTGAGGCGTGCGTCTGGCGGCTCAGAGCCGGTCTTGCATCAATCGGTATGCAATGACGGCCTCTGCGGCCTTGGAAGGCCAGATGCCTACTGATGTCGCGCCCGTCCCTCCCGAGTTGGCGACGTCACTCACCTTCGCCAATGGCCGAGCCGTCGGATCCGTCCGAGGCGAGTTGAACTCGCTGACGGCCGATGCTTTAGGCAGCTTCGTCGAGACTGCGATGGACCAACCATGGTGCGTTATCGACTTCGCCGGGCTGGCCTATTTAAGTAGGTTCGACCAAGTTAGCTCGGGTCCTCGGGGGCGCGTCTCCGATGATTCGTAAAGTCCTCGAGGTCACCGGTTATTCGGAAGTGCTGAACGCCGATCGACCGGTGCCGACCAGTCCCGAGAGGCTGCCAAGCAATGTTGGGTCTCTCGAACCAGAGATGTGGCCGTCGTGGCTTCGTCCCCGTGGCCGGGCCGTCGCGGGTGGGAAGGACTGAGAACACGATGCACGAACAGGCGAACGCCGCGTTGGACGACGCCCGAAAGGACGCCGGTCTCACCCAAGGCGAGCTGTGGTTGCGGTACTTCGAGCTTGGGGGAATGTCGATGCCTTTGGAGGTCGAGGCCTACCTCTTCGGTCTCCTGGCCCCGAGCACTCACGACCGCGAGGTGCTGGTCCATGCCTCAACGAACGATTCACCGAGCTGGGCCGCAATCACCCCGTGCCACATGCGGATGACCTGATCGACGAAGGGGCGGCCCTCAATTCAACCGACAGAAGCCCGCGGAGGCGAGGGGCGAGTTAGCCCCCTAAACGGCGCTGGGCCGGCTCCGCAACAGGTGATGGCGACGCGGGTACGGAACTCGCAAGGCGACTCTTTGGCAATCGGCCAAGGCTAGAAGAATGAAGGAGACTGAAATGAGGGGTTTGACCGGAATGGGATTCAGTGCTGTCGCACTCATCGCGGGGGCGATCATGTACTTCGCTGTGACGACACACGGCACTGGATTCAGCGTATCGAAGGTTGGTGAAATCCTCATGATTGCGGGAGCGATCGGCGTGGTCATCTCAGGCATCATTTTTGCCTCGACGCGTCGCCCGGCAGGCAGCGGCCACCAAACCTACGATCGTGAAGCAACCGATAGCGATGGCCGCTCGACCGCCGTACACGAAGAGGTGAGCTGATAAATCGTCACTAACCAAGTGGCCGTGCTCACTATCGGGTTTTATAGGACTGCGAGGGTTGCGTGAGAAAATCCCTCCTGCGAATCCCACAAATATATGGACTCCTACGAGTCCCCATAACCATGAGAGGCAGTTGACATGTTTATCGGTGGTGGACTTATCGTCTTTATCCTTGTTGTTGTGCTGATTGTGTTTATCGTTCGACGTGCCTAGCCCTCCGTCGCTTCTCCCGACTGATCGACCTTTGGCTCCTGGGTCTCCCAGACCTGAAAGGTCATGCTGACCGGGTCCGGCAGATACTGATACCTCCGGTGGCGAACATGGCGATCGCTGCGACAGCCGTGATCGTTGCCGTGAGCCACCCGAGGATCTTGGCCGCCTTGCGGTTCACGTAGTCGCCCCATGAGGCGCTGGCTGCTCGATACCCACATGACCACTACGAGGAAGGGTGCGGCTGCGACGCCGTTGATGACCGCCAACGAAAAAGATCGGCGGTATCAGAGGCTGACGCCGCCGGTTGCAAACAGAGCGATCGCTGCGGCAGCCATAATCACCGCCGTGAGCCACCCGAGGACCTTCGCGGCCCTGCCGTTCACATAGTCCCCCATCAGGCGCTCGTTGCTCGATATCCACATGACCACGATGAGGAAGGGGGCGGCGGCGACGCCGTTGATGACGGCGACAAAGACGAGCAACTTGATCGGGTTGACGTTGAGAAGGCTCAGGGCTGTGCCTCCGACCGTGCCCAAGGCGACAAGACCGTAGAAGACAGGGGCTTTGCGAACGGACCGCGAGAACCCCCACCTCTTACCGAGGAGCCCGGCCATGCCGACCGAGCCGGCGCCGGCGAGCACAGGAATGGCCAAGAGTCCGCTGCCGATGAAGCCGAGGGCGAAGATAGCACTGGCGAAATGTCCGGCGAAGGGCTTGAGCGCCTCGGCCGCCTGGGCGGCGCTCTGGATGTCGGTCTCGTTGTGGACGTGCAGTGTCTCGGCTGTCGCCACGATGATGGCGAACATGACGAGGTTGGAGAAGGTCATCCCGACAAAGACGTCGAGCCTGCTGGTGCGCTGCTTGCGACGCGCCCGTGCGGGGCTCTGTTGCCCGAGCGGTTGTGCCTTCGCACCGCCCTCTGGTTCTTCGCGCATCTCTTCGAGGCGGTGGGCGCTCTGCCAGAAGAACAGGTACGGCGAGATCGTCGTGCCGAGTACGGCAACAAGCAGCTGTAAATAAGCCTTGTTCAGCTCGACATGGGGGATGAGCGTGTGGCTGAGGACGCTGCCCCACTGATGCGTGACCAGGACCGCCACGACGAGATACGCCAGAAGCGCTGCGCAGAGCAGCTTGAAGACGAATGCGATGCGGGCGAAGGAGCCGAGCACCAGCAGCGTCGTGATGAGTCCGCCTGCTGCGAGCGCCCAAAGCCAGGTCGGTCCGGCATGGAGGAGCTGCATGCCAGAGCCGACAGCGACCAGATCGGCGGCGACGTTAAGGGCGTTCGCCACGACGAGAGCGACAAGGAGCACTGCGAGGATTGCTCGACCGGCCCGGTGAAATTGCTTGACCGCCAGCTCGCCGAGACCTGTACCAGTCGCAAGCGCCGTCCGGTCAGAGATCTCCTGCACCGCAACCATCAACGGCCACGTCAGCAGGGCAGTCCACAAGAATGCCAGGCCGTATGTGGCCCCGGCTTGAGAGTAGGTGGCGATCCCCGAGGGGTCGTCGTCCGAGGCTCCGGTGACCAGCCCAGGTCCCATGGCTCGCAGGTACTGACGCCAGACCGGTCCTGTGCTCGCCTTTGTGAGATCGAGCTCGGATGTCCGCGTTGCTGACTGCGCGGGGCCGTCGTCGGTCGACGCCGACGCGGCTTCTTCTTCAGGCGTCGTCGCCATTGGAGAGCCCAGCCCGAAGGGGCCCAGGGAAACCTGCGGAGGCGTCGCGCCCATCGATGGTCAGCATGGGCAGCCGGGCGGAACGAGAAATCGCATAGAGCCGCGCTCTATCGCGGGCGCCACTCGGCTTCAGCCTGGGGGAATCTCGCCCGTGTCCACCACGTACTGGGCAACCTCGCGCAACTTGATGTTCAAGTGTTGCGAGGCGCGCCGCAGCACTGCGAAAGCCTGGTCGGCAGTGATCCGCTCTCGCTCGATGAGGATGCCCTCGGCCTGGCCGATGACCTCCCGTGAGGCGAGCGCACCGCGCAGGTTCTCGACGCGGTGGATCTCGGTGTTGAGGGAGACCGTTGCATCCTCGAGTGCCTCGGCCGCGCCGAGGGCGATGCCGGCGTGTGTGGCGAAGATGAGCGCCGTGGTCCGATCGATGACTCCGTAGGCCCGGGGAAGCCCGGCGTAGAGGTTGAGCGCTCCGAGCGTCCCATTAGCGTTAGCGGAGAGCCGGCAAGAGAGCAAGCTCCGCATGCCGAGCGTGGCCGCCCGAGGACCGAAGATCGGCCAGCGCGGGTCTTCGGCCAGGTCTTCCGCGGAGACGATCGCCTCCTTGGTGATGGCATCGAGACAGGGCCCCTCGCCTGTTTCGTATTGGACCGAATCGACCTCGAGGGCGACAGGGTGGGAGTACACAGGCGTGGTGACCCGGGACCCGGTCAGAAGAGAGATACCGGCCGCGTCGCAACCCTCGACGGTGAGGACGGCGAAGTCGACGATCTGTTGCAACGTTCCCCCGACCGTTTTCGCGGAGAAGAGGGTTCGGGCGATCTCGGAGAAGGTGACGGCGACGTGGCCGTAGGGCTGATCGTCTGTCATCTCACGTCCAAGGATGTCTGTCACCCGACTAGCCGCTGAGCTGGCAAGGAGTTGACTTTCCTTCGGGAACGGTCCTCGCTGAGCCGCTGGTGCCATGTTCTCTCCTGCGGTGACGACACAGGTCCGTGGTTGTGCAGGTGCCCTGGCCCTCTGTGTGACGTCCTCAACTGTTGCACAGGCGCAAATGTTATCTTCGTTCGGAACGGCCGGCAACTGCCGAAGGGAAGCTGCATTGGCGCCCCACCACGCCCTAGCCGCCGAGAGGCTCGGTCATAGGCCAAAGCATGTGGATTGTGGTCTGAACGCTTCAGCACCGACCGGGTCTTCAGCCGCAGCAGGACAGGGGCTACGGAGGGGGAGTGCCCGTCCAGTCGAGGCAGACGACGACCGCGTCGTCGCTTAGCTCCTGACCCTCATGGTGAGCATGAAGCTCCCGGATGAGCTGTCGGACGACTTCCCCGGCAGGCAGCCCTCGGGTGGCGCGGACCGACCGCTCCAGCTTGGCCTCCTTGAACTCCTCATTGCGAGGTGAGCGCGCAGCATGGAACCCATCGCTGACAATGATGAGCCGGTCCCCCGAGGCGACGTCGAGCTCCTCTTCTACGTAGTTGGTGCCCTCGAACATGCCAAGGGGTAGCTGCTTGTCCAGCTGGACGACCTCCACCTCGGTGCCGCGTTGTCGGATGACCAAGGGGGAGCCAGCGTCGACGGCGGTGGCTTGCCCGCTCGCGTAGTCGAGACGCAGCAGCAAGGTGCCGACGAACTGCTGGCCGCCGTACGGGGCGTGGATGGCCTCATTGGCCAGTCGAGCTTGGGCAGCCAAGTCCAGCCCCCCACGCCGGGCATTGCGCAGGGCGTTGACAGCCAGGCTTGTGAGCAGGGAAGCCGACGTCCCCCGTCCCATACCCTCCGAAACGGTGACGAGGAGATGATCGGACGCGGCGCACCAGTCGAAGTTGTCCCCGGCGACGTGGTAGGCGGGTTCCAGCTGGCCGGCCAGAATGAAATGCTCTCCCGCACAACCCCGGCTGGGTAGCAGCTGCCACTGTATCTCGGAGGCGAGGCTGAGCCGTTGAGTACGCGAAGCCCGTTCGAACAGGTCGGTGTCTCGGCTGGCCACGATAAGGGCGTAGCCGAGAGCGGTGGCAAGCCGACGCAGCTCGTGCTGCTCGGCGTCGTTGGGGGGGGTAGTCAGCCACACTTCGAGCACCCCCAGCCGGTCGCCGCGGACCGTGACCGGCAAGCGCACGGGGACTCCCGTGTCGTCGGGAGGACTGACCGAGGTCTGTTGGGAAGCGAGGGTCCGGCCGGCGGCGCTGCCGTCCACGGGGACCAGGGCGGTCCTCTCATCTCGGCCACCGAACGGGTCGGCCACCCGCTGGAGCATTGAGAACCGGTAGTCGACCATCAATAGTTCGATCTTGCGGGCGGGGAAGTGCTGGTGCACGACGTCCTTCCATGCCGCGAGCACCTCCGCAGCCCCGACGGACTCCATCGCGAGCAACGCGTCCTCGTGCCATGTCACGATAGGCATTATGCCTATTGGGCGAGGCCCTGCCAATCTTCCCGCTGACCTTGTGATCGCAGTGGCCGCCGCCGCTCGTCCACTGGTAATCGTGTGGGGCCGAGCTGACGCAATCGCCCAGG
Source organism: Acidimicrobiaceae bacterium (assembly GCA_003136185.1). Taxonomy (GTDB): domain Bacteria; phylum Actinomycetota; class Acidimicrobiia; order Acidimicrobiales; family Bog-793; genus Palsa-601. The sequence goes on from PLDN01000102.1 coordinate 22,138, forward strand.
CTCAGGCCTCGCCCCCTCAGCTGCGAGCCCTCGTGGTCGTGGGACACCACGGCAGCCTCAATCTGAATCAGCTGGCCGACGAGCTTGGGGTGATCCCCTCGTCTGCGAGTCGGCTGTGTGACCGTCTCGTCGCAGCTGGCCTTCTCGACCGCAGGGTCAGCGAGCAGAACCGAAGGGAAGTGGTCCTCACCCTGCGGACAGACGGGCAGCGGCTGCTTGAGACGGTCGAGCACGACCGTCGCCACGCGCTGGCCGACGTCCTAGACGGGATGCGGCCGGGTGGACGCAAGGCGCTGCTGTCAGGCTTGGAAGCCTTCGCCGAAGTCGCGGGGCAGATGGCAGAGCGGGATCAGTGGACGGCGTAGCCCCTGTCCTCTCCGACTCGGAGGATCTCTTGAGCAGGCGTCTGTGGTCACATCCATCTTGAACTGTTGCGACGCGCCGCCGGGTGTCGAGTCAGAGAAGAGAGTACGGGCGATACCGGCGAAGGCATTGGTCAACTCGCGGTAAGGACTCTTGTCGGTCATGAGTCCCTACGACGCGACCTCGTTCAATGCACCCTGACTGCTCGCCTGCGTCAACGATCGCCCGCGCAACGCGACTTCATTAGCCAGGTAGCCGAGCAGTAGGTAGGTCCCGCATCGGGCCACGATGCCCGAGCGAGCGAGCCCCTTGAACCAGGGACTGTTCGCCACACGGGCGACCTGCGCGACTGATGCGGCGACCGGTTGCCTACCTCGCCGCTCATAGCTCCCCCCTTTTTGGTCGAAGCGGCACAACCGCGCCCGAGGACGCGTGGCGTATGAGGAGTCCCACCGACCTGTAACCAGAACATCTGCATTGACACGCGCAGGCCCGGGTTCTGTTCGCAACCGGATGTAAGCGGAAGCACGTATGCGTGTTCGGGTTCGTGCTTCTCAACGGCTGGGGGTGTGCAGGACGCGATCGAACTGGCGCACACGATGGGCCTGGCACCGCCAGAGAAGATGTAGATCTTCGTCGGAGCGCCCCATCTGCGGGCTCAACTGCCGTAGGCAAGCAGCACGTACGATGCTTGCGACTCGGAGGATGGGCTCTGGACCGCTAGGGCATAGCAGTCGCGGATCAGGGTGCGAGGAGGGCCAGGCTCAGCAGGTGTGCAAACACCGCGATGGCTTCGCTGTGGTCTCCAACGAAGTTCGGCGGGCGGCCCATCGAGGCTTTCGCCGCTCGGGCGTAGGCGACGTCACCGGGCCGGGGTTTGAGGGCAACGTACACAGGCAGGCCGTAGCGGAGAGAGACGTAAGCGGCCCAAAGCCGGGCGGTGCGGCCGTTGCCGTTGGCGAAGGGGTGAATGCGAATCCACTCGCCGTGAACGACGGCGGTTAGAGCGACGATTTCGTGGAGCAGGTCGACGGTTTTAGGTCGGCGGCCGGCCGCCAGGTGCGGATCGAGGGCTGCGAATGCTTGCTGGAGGCGGTCGAAGAAGACGTCCAGCTCGGCGGCGACGTCGACGGCCCACACGCCGACTCGTTCGGGGTAGCCGTCGGCCAGGGTGGGGCCGACGCCGACCTCGTAGTCGACCAACTCCGGGTGACGGGGGTCGCCGCGGAAGTTGCCCGCGTAGCTTGCAGGGGGCACCACGCAACCCTCGTAGATGGTGGTGTGCCATCTCTTGACATCGTCCGCGGTGGCTGCCTGCCGGACGAGGGCAGCGGTACGGATTTCGGCGAGGAGACGCTGGCAGTTGGCGACGATCCGCCCCTGATCGCCGGGGTCGTCGTCGGACCAGCCGGGCCCGGCCACGAAAGGTGTTAGCGGGCTCGCTCGAAGGCGGCCACGGCCCCATAGCCGGCTTCTACGGTGCCGGTGCCGGTGCCGGTGTCGGACTGGCGTCTGATCTGACGGGGCCGCAATGGGTCAGGCCGGCCCTCCCCTTCGGCGAAGTCGTCCAGGCTCGAGTCCACGAGTGACCGGTAGGCAGCGGCAGTCATCGCAGCCAGCCGGGTCGCTGAGGCTTCGAGCTCTTCGGCCAGCAGAGCGCCCCGGGCGACGACCTCATGCTCGGCGGCCTGCTCAAGAAACTCGTTCTGGCTGATCCCCTCCCGCTCCGCGACGAGGCGGACCAAGTCGCGAATGCGCTCCTGGCGGAACCGGAGCGGAAATGTAGAACCTGCCATGGGGCCATCCTCCCAATCCAAGCCGCGACATCAAATCGATAATCTGACATCATAGCGCCAAGGCGCTGGCACGGGTCAGAAGTCGGGCTGAATACCGGAGGCGGTGAGGGTCGCCACCACCTGCTCGTACATCTGCTGTGGGATGTGGACGTCCATACCCATATCTGGTGCCGTTTGTACGGGCCGTGCAGGGTTCACCGGGTGCTGGCGCACAATGGCCATGTCACCGACCCACTCGGCCGGCGTTGGAGCTCTGCCTACGACTCGTCGGGGAATCTCACGTCAGCAACCGACCGATGAGCCGGGTTACATCGTTCACCTACGACTCCACCTACGCCAATCCGATCCTCGTGCACGACATCCTCACGGTCACGAGACCGAACGGGCAACCCGGCGTCGTCGTCCTCGACCACGTGGGCAGAGTCCTCGGGACAGAGTCGTTCGCGGCGACGCGGCGGGCTACCGCCGGCTGCTGTGACGTCGACAGTTACAGAGGAGATCGACGGAAGCGAACTTCCGGAACAAGGGGTAGCGGATGCATACGGAAGTTACGCGTGTCCGTCTGTCCGTCTGTCCG
>PLDN01000061.1 GCA_003136185.1 Acidimicrobiaceae bacterium
TGGGTGTGCCGTACATCGTGGTGTATTTGAACAAGGCGGACATGGTCGATGACGAAGAGCTGTTGGACCTGGTCGAGCTTGAGGTACGTGAGCTCTTGAGCGAGTACGACTTCCCAGGCGACGACACCCCGATCATCCGCATCTCCGCGCTCAACGCACTCGAGGGTGACCCCGAGGCAGCCAAGGGCATCATGGAGCTGATGGATGCGGTTGACAACTTCATCCCTGAGCCGGTCCGCGAGGTTGAAAAGCCGTTCTTGATGTCGGTCGAAGACGTCATGACCATCACCGGTCGTGGCACGGTCGTGACCGGTCGCGTCGAACAGGGAGTCCTGAAGGTCGGCGAGGAAGTCGAGATCGTCGGATTGCGCCCGACCCAGAAGACGGTCTGCACCGGCGTCGAGATGTTCCGCAAGCTGCTCGACCAGGCCCAGGCCGGCGACAACATCGGCGCACTTCTTCGTGGCACGAAGAAGGAAGACGTCGAGCGGGGCCAGGTGCTCTGCAAGCCCGGATCGATCACGCCTCACGGCAACTTCGAGTCCAACGTCTACGTGCTCACGAAGGAGGAGGGTGGTCGTCACAAGCCGTTCTTCTCCAACTACCGGCCTCAGTTCTACTTCCGGACGACAGACGTCACCGGGACGATCGCGCTCGCCGAGGGCACCGAGATGGTCATGCCGGGCGACAACACCACCATGACGGTCGACCTGCAGAAGCCGATTGCCATGGACGAGGGCCTTCGTTTCGCCATCCGGGAAGGTGGCCGCACCGTCGGCGCCGGCCGGGTCACGAAGATCCTCAAGTAGCCGGCCGAGAATCATGGCAGCTCAAAGGATCCGGATCCGGCTCAAGGCATACGACCACGAGATAATCGACCAGTCGACGAAGAAGATCGTCGAGACGGTGCTCCGCACTCAGGCGAAGATCCGTGGCCCCGTGCCTCTCCCGACGGAGAAACACCGGTACACCGTGATTCGCTCCCCGCACAAGTACAAGGACAGCCGGGAGCACTTCGAGATGCGCATTCATAAGCGCCTCGTGGACATCGTCGAGCACTCGCCGAAGACGGTCGACTCGCTTCAGCGGCTCGACCTCCCCGCCGGCGTAGACATCGAGATCAAGATCACGGCGTAATCAGCCGAAGACGATCTTGGGGGACGGCGCCCGTCTCTTGCCTCAGGGCAAGGGCGGGCGCCGTATCGCGCGCCCGGGAGGCAAGCTACCGGCGCGTCCCGTCAGCGGACCTGCCGGATCCTTCCCGCCGTGCCCCAGGTCCCGTCTGCGGTCCAGACGTCGGCCTCGAGGCGTTCGCCGAGCGCGAGGCAGAGCCGGTCTGCGAGTGAGAGCCCGCTGCCCTTTGCCCAGGTGCCGGCTGCGCGCTCGGCGTCTTCGACCGAGACCGGCTCGAGCCGCAGTTCGTAGCTCTCGAGCAGCGCCCGGACGAGCGTCCAGTCGCGACCGTGCGCCCGGACCTTCTGGGCAACCTCGGACCAGTTCGCCGTGCCACATGCGCCTCCGGCCACGAGCTGCTCCTCGACGGTGGCCGAGCCGTCTTCTCCCTGAGCGAACGCGAGTAGTGCCGAGGCGTCGAAGACGTTCACGCGGCGTCCTCGGTGCTCGAGTCGCTTCGCCGGTCGGCGAGGAGCTCCTTTACGAGGTCGAGGCCGGCGAGTTCCGCCCAGACGAGTGGTTTCAGCTGGTCCCTACTGACAAGGAGCATCCCCGAAGGGCTGTCGATCAGGACGAGCGGGGTACCCTCTGCCAGCCCGGCCCGGCTGCGGAGCTCCGCCGGTATCACTATGCGGCCGCGATCACCCATCGTCACTTGGTATGTCCCATTCATGGTTCAAGCGTACCAATGATAACGTGATAGTGGGTCCAGGAGCCTGGGGAGGGCCTGGCTGCGGAACTGATATAGTTTCCCTTCCGTTGGGCTCGATGCCCAACCAAGGTTTACGACGACGTCCGGGAGCGCCCCGGGGCTCCGGCCCAGGGGGGACCTTCCGGCAAACCGAGAATGCGCTCCGTCCGGTTCGCCGGCCGGAGCGTCCTCACGAGATGGGGCGGTTTTCCGCCTGGGTCGCTTCGTAGCGTGCACCGGTCCGCCGGTTCATGCTGCGTGTCGCCCCTCAGCGGCGCCAGAGCGACATAGAGAACGAGGACGGCACAGGAGATGGCCACCAAGGCGATCGTCGGCGAAAAGGTCGGCATGACCCAGATCTGGGACGAAGAGCAGCGCGTCGTGCCCGTGACCGTCGTCAAGGTCGCGCCGGTGCGCATCGTCAGGGTCAAGACAAAGGAAGCCGAGGGCTACTCGGCGCTCCAGGTCACCTACGGCGTGCGGCGTGCCTCGCTGCTCAACAAGCCCGAGGCCGGCCAGTACACCAAAGCAGGGGTTGAGCCGGGCCGCCGCCTTGTCGAGCTGCGGCTCGAGGACACGAGCGGCTACGAAGTGGGCCAGGAGATCGACGCCGGGATCCTCGAGGCAGGCGAGAAGATTGACGTGACGGCGATCTCGAAGGGCAAGGGCTTCGCCGGTGGCATGAAGCGCCACAACTTCAAGGGCCTAGGCGCGGCTCACGGAACCCACAAGAAACACCGCGCACCCGGCTCCATCGGTGCCTGCGCCACTCCCGCTCGCGTCTTCCGCGGGACCCGGATGGCCGGCCGCATGGGCGCCGCCCGCGTCACGACTCTCAACCTCGAGGTGGTCGCCGCAGATCCCGAGCGCGAGCTGATCCTCGTGAAGGGCGCAGTACCTGGGCCGCGCGGTGGCCTCGTTCTCATCCGTAACGCCGTGAAGGCGAGCAAGTGATGGCTACCCAGCAGGTCGCCGAGCGGGAAGAGCTCCGCACTGTGACCGTCGACCGGTACACCGACGCCGGCGAGGTGCTCGGCACCATCGAGGTCAGTTCCGAGATCTTCGGCCGCTCCCCCAACATCCCGCTGATGCACCAGGTCGTGACCGCTCAACTGGCGGCTCGCCGGTCCGGCACCCAGAGCACGAAGACCCGGGCAGAGGTCGCAGGCGGCGGCGCCAAGCCCTACCGGCAGAAGGGCACCGGTCGCGCTCGCCAGGGCACGATCCGTGCGCCGCAGTTCGTCGGCGGTGGCGTAGCCCTAGGTCCGAAGCCGCGGAGCTATGCGCAGCGCACCCCGCGCAAGATGACTCGCCTCGCTCTCTTCTGCGCACTGTCCGACCGCGTGTCCGAGGGTCGCCTGTGCCTCGTCGAGAGCTGGTCGTTCGACGTTCCGAAGACGAAGGACGCAGTGAAGTCGCTGAACGCGCTCGGGCTCGAGGGCAGCATTCTCATCGTGCTCGGGCCTGACGACACGATGGCCGAGCGCTCCTTCGCGAACCTCCAGAACGTCGACCTCGTCGACGGGTCGCAGTTGACTGCCTACGACGTCCTCGTGAACGACTGGATCGTGTTCACAGACGAGACGCTGCCGGGCGAGGCGACTGCGGTCGCCGACTCCGATACGGCTATCTCTGCCCGCGCTCGGTTCGAGGCCGGCGACGCCGCCGATGATGAGGAGGACGAACCGTCGGCTTCGGCGTCCGGAGAGACGGACGCCTCTTCCGACGACTCGTCCTCCGACGACTCGTCCTCCGACGCCGACACGGCTGCTGAGGCGGACGTCGCCGACGATGCCGAGGCTGAAGAGGATGCCCCGAAGGTCACTGCCGCCAAACCTTCCAAGGCGAGGGCAAAGCGGGCGCCGGCGGCGAAGAAGGCAGCTCCCGCTGTGGAAGCTGACGCGGACGAGGAGGTCGTGGCGTCGGCCGACAGCGAGGTAGCGGCGGAAGTCGACGATGAAGAGGTCGGCGTTTCTTCGCCGACCGAAGACTCGGTCGACGTTCCAGAGGCAACCGACGACGCAACCGACGACGAGGAGGACTCGGAGTGAACGAACGACAGATCCTGCTCCGGCCGGTGGTCTCTGAGAAGTCCTACAAGCTCATGGACGAAGGCACCTACGTCTTCGTCGTCGACAAGGCAGCAAACAAGATCGAGATCCGCTCTGCGGTCGAGGACGCCTTCGGTGTCCGGGTCCGGAGCGTCAACACGCTGAACCGCAAGGGCAAGCGCAAGCGTCAGCGGCGCCTTGCCACCTACGGGCAGCGTTCGGACACCAAGAGAGCGATCGTGCGCCTGATCGGCGACGACCGCATCGAGCTCTTCGAAGCCTGAGGACGAAGACGATGGCACTTCGCAAGCGCAAGCCCACGAGTCCGGGACGACGGTTCCAGTCCTCCTCGGACTTTTCCGAGATCACGAAGACGAAGCCGGAGCGCTCCCTCACGGTCGCCAAGCCACGTACCGGTGGTCGCAACAGCTATGGCCGCAAGACGGCTCGCCACCGCGGTGGCGGCCACAAGCAGCAGTACCGGATCATCGACTTCAAGCGGGACAAGGATGGCGTGCCAGCCAAGGTGGCGGCGATCGAATACGACCCGAACCGCAACGCCCGGATCGCCCTGCTCCACTACCTTGACGGCGAGAAGCGATACATCCTCGCTCCGGCTCGCGTCGGTGTCGGTGACCTGTTGCAGTCCGGGCCGGGTGCAGATATCCGTCCCGGCAACGCGCTACCCATGCGGTACATCCCGGTCGGGTCGGTCATTCACAACGTCGAGCTGCGCCCGGGCGGCGGGGGCAAGATGGCCCGCGGCGCCGGAATGAGCGTCCAGCTCGTCGCGAAGGAAGGCCAGTTCGCCACGCTCCGGCTCCCCTCAACCGAGATGCGCCGAGTCTCCATCGACTGCCGTGCCACGCTCGGCGAGGTCGGCAACGCCGAGGCAGAGCTGATCTCGATCGGCAAGGCCGGCCGTAACCGTTGGAAGGGTGTTCGCCCGCAGACGCGAGGCGTCGCCATGAACCCCGTCGACCACCCGCTCGGTGGTGGCGAGGGCAAGACCTCCGG
>PLDN01000059.1 GCA_003136185.1 Acidimicrobiaceae bacterium
GCGAAGCACGAGGTCGACCGTCTCAGCCGGAAGCGGTGGCCGTCCCGGGCCCTTCCTCGGGTAGGTCCACTGCCGGGCCACGAGACGCCGGTGCCACGAGAGGATCGTCGCCGGCGAGATGATGAACGACGACAGAGCAGACCGCGGCAACAGTCGCGCCACGAGCGAGATGAAGGCGCGGTCCGACCATGTGAGCCTCGGTGCCTCTACGACGAGAACCTCGCATGGAAGCGCTACGACGAGATCGCCGCTTGACGAGTTACGCGCCAGGGGTGTCTAGGTTCGATCGTCAACGTGCCCCGGGTCGTCGCGTGGAGGGCTGACGCCGAGCGCCCCCTCGACGAATGTGAGCACGTCAGCGCTCTCGCGTATCTGCGTGTTCGTCGGCCTGCCCGCGCCGTGGCCGGCGGACGTCTCCACCCGGAGCAGGATCGGGGCGTCGCCTCCTTGCGCGCGTTGAAGCGCGGCCGCGAACTTGAAGGAGTGCGCCGGAACGACGCGGTCGTCGTGGTCCCCGGTGAGAAGCAGCGTCGCCGGATACCTCACGCCTTCGCGGATGTTGTGGAGCGGCGAGTACGCGCGCAGCCACCGGTACTGCTCGGGGTCGTCGGGGTCTCCGAAGTCGGACGACCACGCCCAGCCGATCGTGAACTTGTGGAACCGCAGCATGTCGAGCACCCCCACCTCGGCGACGGCGGCACCGAACGCCTCGGGGTGCTGGGTGATTGACGCGCCCACGAGCAGGCCGCCGTTCGACCCGCCGAGGATCGCTGTCCGTTCCGGGCGCGACAGGCCCGACCGTGCGAGCTCCCGCGCGACGGCCACGAAGTCGTCGAAGACGTGCTGCTTGTGCTCGAGGCGGCCACCGTCGTGCCAGGCACGCCCGAACTCTCCCCCGCCGCGCAGGTTCGCGAGCACGTAGGCACCACCGCGTTCGATGAACACGGCCGCCAGGACCGACCACTCCGGGCCGACCGGCACGTTGAACCCGCCGTAACCATAAAGGAGGACCGGCACCTCGCCGTCTCTGCTCACGTCACGGCGGTGCGTGCAGAAGAACGGCACCCGCGTCCCGTCGGCGGACGTTGCGTGCCCACGCTCGGTCACGTAGTCGTCGGCGTCGAACGGAGCGCTCGGAGGGTGGACGAGCGTCGTCTCGCCGGACCCGAGGTCGTGGCTCCACACCGACCCCGAGTCGGTGAACGACGTGGTGGCGAAGTGGACGACGCCTAGTCCGGCGCGCCCCGAGACGGCGCCGTGCTCGTCGTTGACGAGCGAGGTCCACGGGGGTAGCTCGATCTCGCGGGTGAAGCGCCCATTGAGCCCGTGCACGCGCAGCGCGGCCCGCGCGTCCTTCAGGTAGCAGCACACGAGCGCGTCGCCACATCGCTTCGCGCCCGCCAGCACGTCTGCGGACTCAGGGACGACTTCCTCGACATGCTCTGGGTCCGAGAGGTCGGTGGCGACGAGGCGCCGACGGTCGGCCCCTTCGCCGGTGACGAGGAAGAAGCGCGGACCCTCGTTACCCGCAACTGCGAGCTCGGAGGAGAAGTCTGGGTCGAGGACGACGCTTCCCTCACCCAGGCGCTCGAGGTCGAAGATCTCAAGACGTACCTGCGGCCTTGTTCCGCGGGTGACCGCGACGACTAGGTACCGCCCGTCGTCGGTGACCGTAGCGTGCGGCAGCCAGTCGGGTTGGTCCTCGGCGGAGAAGACCACCTCGTCCTCACCGTCCTTCGCGCCGAGGAGGTGGAAGAGGACGTGAAGTCCGCGGGTCTCGCCCTCGAGCTCTTGACCCGGCTCCGGACGGCGCGGCGCGCCGTAGAAGAAGCCCGAGGCGTCGGCGAGCCATGCGGCCGTCGAGAACTTGGACCACTCGACCACATCGGGCAGAAGCGTCTTCTTATCGACGTCGAGGACCCTCCAGGTCAACCAGTCCGAGCCCGCGTCTGCGGTCGCGTAGGCGAGGAGCCGCCCGTCCGCCGACGGCACGGCGTCGACGAGCGCGACGGTGCCGTCCTCAGAGAACGCGTTCGGGTCGACGAGTATCTCTCCGCCATCGCCCGGGCGGTCCATGACGTAGAGGACCGGCTGTGGTTGGAGGCCGGTGTTGCGGTACTGGAACCACCGTCCGCCTCGCTCGAAGGGAACGCCCAACCGTGGGTGGTCCCACAGCTCGTGGACGCGACGTGTGATCTCCTTGCGGCTGGGGACGGCCTCGAGCCACGCGTCGGTGAGGCGATTCTCGGCTTCGATGAAGCCTCTCGTCTCCTCCGACGACGTGTCCTCGAGCCACCGGAATGGATCGGCGACGGTCTCGCCGTGGTAGTCATCGATCTGCGCGCTGAACGGGGCTGCCGGGTACTCAAGGTGCATTCTCCGATTATCCATTGCTGGGGACGAGCGTGCCCGCAAAGTGCAGCCGCGGGACTCCTCCGACTTGGCTTCAGATAGGAACCTGGCCCGCTGAGTATGACCGTGCGGGGGCTTCCCAACTAGCCCGAAAGTGCCGTACCGGGGCAGTCGCGAACCCAGAACGCTCATACCGAATACCGGCCGCGTTGGTGACGCGCCACGAGCAGATCGACGGTTATGCGTGCTCTGCGGGGTTGGAGTAAGCCCCTCAGGGTCGCTGAGCGACCGGACAAGGAACAGGTGCCTTGAAGAGCCAAAACGTTGTAATTTTGGCAACGAGTGGACTTAGCCGGACACTTCGCGAACCGCCTCGCTACCCCCGGTATGTAGGAGGTTCTCGAGTTGGCTGCCTTGCTGAGCCCGAGTCTCGTGTGATCTCACGCGTGGCTACTAGAGGATCCGGTCGATACGCTTTTCATGGACGGCGTAGATGAACGGGCCTTCGTCTCGACAGGCTTCGGTAATCCGATGAAGGTTGTCGAGGAACCTCGCTGCCATCTCCTCGGCTCGTAGGTTCTGTCGCGAGAGGCAGAAGCACCGAACCCGGAACTGCGCGATCGCGCTCTTCTCCGCCACCCGATAACGAACGCGGGTGTCCTTCATGAGGACTGCTTCCCCGAAACGACCCGCGTCACGCAACCATCGTTCGTCGGTAACGCGCTCGTCTTCCGGGATGCCATATTGCTCAGCCAGAGTCACAAGGCGGAGGCCGTGCTCGCGGAGCAATGCGGGAACCTTGATGCGACCAAGGCTCCGATCGAGAAAGAGGTCAGGAAGCCCGACGGGATGCGGCACGGAGGACGTCCTCGATTTCTGGCTCCGGCACCCCAAACTCAAGCGAAAGCGTGCGGATGTCGTCTCCGCTCCAGAAGCGATCGAGCACATCGCTTACCCGGACCCCGCCTCGTTCGAAGATCGGCTGCCCGAACGCACGCGTTGGATCGGCCACGACTGATGCCTGGCCGTATGCGGGCAGCTTGATGACCGTCGCATAACCGTCTCGTCCCCACTCGATGCGACTCAGGTACTCCTTGATGACCTCGGAGAAGACGCGCTGACCGCTGCGGACGACGACTAGGTCTCGCACGGCTTCCGCTTCATCGGCAGGTAGCTCGGAGGCGTGGTCGAAGAGGATCTCCGCGCCGTCCGTGTAGAGCCGCTTGGAGGCCAGCGCATGTTCGATGCCGATGTCCCGTTTCAGCACCTCGAGCGCCGGACGGACTCTTTGGAGCGGAACGCCTTCTCGTCGAATAGCAGCAAGCACCATCCCTTCGGCAAGCCCGATAAACGGGACACTCGGTCCACGGCCGCCCCTCATCGCTGTGAGGATTGGGTCACTGCGATGCGATCGGCCGTCAGGGCCAAATCGCTGGTGGCCGAAGGCCCAGGTTGAGAGCGTGGTCGCCGGCACGCCAAGAGCTCTGGCTGCCTCTGCCACGGTGTAGAGCGGAACGCTGAACCGAAGATCGTCGGTCGTCGTTGTGATCACCTCCTGAACCATCATGCTTCATGGGTGTGCGCTACAGACGTGACCCTGATGCTGCCGGCGCCCGCTCGCCAAACTTGGAGCGCCTCGCTCGGTAGCCTGGAGCAGTGCCCGACTTCGTTGCGTCGTTCTTTGTCAACGACGGTGGAGACCTGTCTCCCTTTGAGACGAAGGAGCGGATGGCTGCGTTTGTCGAGGTATTCGACCTCGACGTGCTCGAGTTTTTTGACTCCGAAGGTCGCCCGTTGGTCGCGAGCGCCAATGGATACAAGGTATCGATCAGCGAGAAGTCAGACGCAGCCCCGCAACCAGCTCGGCTGGAGCAACTGCTGCGGGAATACTTCAGGCGACTGCCAGCGAGAGGGCGACAGTACTCGGTTCGGGCCGAAGAGAGCAGGTCGCTAGGCGAGCTCGTCGAGCTTTTCCAAGAATACGAACAACGGCCATCTCCACGCGGCCTGTGGAATCGGACCATCGCTCGACGCTGACGCATCGCTGAGTCGTGCGCTTCTCGGGAGCAACTACACAAGTGCTGTTAATCGACAACATTTGTGGACCTTATGGGACGGCTTTCAAACCCCCCGGTCGACTTCGCTCACGTCTGTGACAAGGGAGTTCGCGACCTAGAGTGCCGGGTACAGGTTTCCACAGGGGCCGATCACAGTACCGAATACGGTCACCGACAGGTCCAGAACCGACTCGGACCCCATGACATCGAGAAACTGATTACCGCGTACACGAACGGGGACTCGGTGGGCCGGCTCGTCGACTGCTTCAAAGTCAATCGGACGACGGTGCTCGCACATCTCGACCGCAACGGTGTTCCACGGCGCCAGACGGGCCCCAAGCTCAGCGACAAGCACCCCGCAGAAGCGGGCGACCTCTACCGCGACGGGCTCTCGCTCGCCGCCATCGGCCACCGCTTCGGAGTCACCGCTTCCACAGTCGGCAAGGCACTTCGGCGAGCAAACGTGCAGATCCGACCGAGACGAGGGTGGGTGAGTGACTGACTGAGGATCCGGGACTACGCAAGGAGGAGGACACCGGCCGCGAGTCCTCGGACAGTACCGCGGATCGGGGAGGATGTCTCCGAGCTGGAGGGCTCCGACAGGGCCACGATCGGCCAGCGTGACGCGCCTTCCAGCCAGGTCAAGGTCGGTGGGCGAGTACTTGCACCCTTCAGGTTATTCGGACAAGGCCAGAACTGCGGGAGTGCATCGCCTTGGTATCAGGGAGCGGGCGTTGTGCCCGGTTGGCTTCGAAGCCACAGCACGACGAACCGCTGACGAGATTCGTCTACGGAGTACGCCATGAGGTAGTCGTCGGCGATGACTGCCTCGTAGAACTCGATGCCGAGCATGACGCGCCCGTTATCTCGCGGAGGCCCATCTGCCATCCACGCCATGAGAGTGTCGATGAGTGACTCGTTGACGCCCGGCTCGAGCCCGACCAAGTCTGTGCGGGCTTGCGTCGTGAAGTCAACGCCCCATGTCACGCCTGGTCATCAGGCAACGTCCGGAAGAACTCCCGTAGTTCAGCTTCATTCCCGCAGTGAACGAGACGACCCTGCTCTTCGTCTGCTTGGGCCTCTTGGAGCCTGCGAGCCACTTCCTGATCGGTCAGGTCGGGGACGACAGTCTGTCGGGTCACGTGCTAACTATATCGAAGGGCGGCACCCGACCCCTGCCTTCGAGGGGGCACGCGGCTGGGTACCGGGGGCTGTCCCCGCAATCATGGGAGTGCGGCATCCGAGTGCGACAAGGCCAAGCGCGCTCTATCCGAGCGCCGCTACGCGGATTGCGCTGCGGCCGGCCGGCCGGCAACTCAGTTCTCCAGCTCGCCGCTCGCTTCAAGATCCACCGCACCACAGTGCTCGCGTGAGCGCAACGGTGTCCCTCGGCGTCGAATGGGTTCGAACCTCAGCGACGAGGACGTCGACGAAGCGGCCGTCCTCTACTGTGACGGGCTCTCGCTCGAGGCGATCGGCCACCGCTTCCTGGTCGCCCCCGACACGGTCGCCAAAGCGCTTCGTCATGTGGGTGTGCAGATTCGCCCGAGACGCGGTTGGGCGACGACCTGAACTTAGAATCGCCTTGCCTACGAGCGAGTAGCCGACCGCTCCTCCGCCTCTCGGCTTTCGGTGGCGCGCGTCACATAGGAGGACCTTCTGATCAAGGCGCCGGGTAGGGTGAGGCATCTTCGATGAGTCACCGGTCGAGACGGCGCCGTGCCAGAAGAGCAGGCTTCCACCTGCAGAGGAGGTGGACAGGACGTGGCGCTCTCGACAGCGTGGTCGCTGACGATTGCGTCTCTGCGCCCGACGATGAGCAAACAGTGCTTCCGTCCAACAAAGGAGCGGTCATGCCACACGTCGCATTCCAGGCCAGTGACCAGGTCGCGATCCAGCCCGGTTCGGTCGTCTCCAAGGTCATCCATCGAGATGACGCGCTCAATGTGACCGTGTTCGGCCTCGACGCCGGAGAGGGGCTCAACGAGCACCAGGCCAGCCAGGCAGCGGTGGTGCAGGTCCTGTCGGGGCGGCTGCGGTTCACCGTCGATGGCGAGGATCTCGATCTCGGGCCCGGATCGTGGCTCCACATGGCGCCAGGCACGCCCCATGGGCTCGAGGCCATGGAGCCGACGGTGATGCTGCTCACGCTCGTATAGCCCTGAGGGCGACCGAACGGAGACGATGCCGAAGCGCAGTTCGCAAGTCAGATCGGAGCTAGGGGTCCGGGCCGGTGAGCACGCCGGTGGTGTACACATGAGCTGGCCCCCGAGAGGACCTCGATGCCAGAGAAGGCGCAAGTTCAGGTGCGTCGGGTATACGACCCACCCGCACGAGGCGATGGCACCCGGGTGCTGGTCGACCGGCTCTGGCCGCGGGGACTCACCAAGACCAAGGCCGCCCTCGACGAGTGGTGCAAGGAGGTCGCACCGTCGACGGAGCTTCGAAAGTGGTACAGCCACGATTCGTCACGGTTCATTGAGTTCGCCCGCCGCTACCAGGTCGAACTGACGCAGCCGGAGCGATCAGACGCACTAGCCCACCTGCGGGAACTGATGAAGCACCGGACCTTGACACTGCTCACCTCGACCAAACAGCCCGAGATCAGCGAGGCCGAAGTGCTCGCCAGGATGCTCCGCCACTGACGTCGGGCGCCAGCCACACAGCTGATAGGAGCGAGTGCCGGAACCGTCGATCTGCATCTTGCGCCGGCACTTGAGCCCCGGTGTTCGGTACCGCGTTTCTGTGCCACTGCTGGCGCGTAACGCGAGCGATGTGAACGCTCGCCTAAGTCTGTTGGACCGGCTCGAAACGAATTACTGCGTGAACTAAAAGGAGGGGTACTGCGCTCGATGGCCCGCGGGCTCGAACCCAGATCGTCGCTTGCTACACGAAGGTCGCCATGGTCGTGAAGTGCCAGTACGCGAAGCCGATCGCTCCCGGCTTCGTGGGAGCATGAAGCCGGTGCGGATTCAGCGGATCGCGGTGTGCTTAGCCGTGGCCCTGCTCGCCACCGCTTGTGGGACCGCGCAGGTGACGCGCGCGACCGTGTCGAAAGAGACCTCGGTGTCGCTCCAATCGAGACCGGCAGTCTTGACCTCTGCGCGCATCGTGTACACGGTTCCCAACAACACGCAGGATCCACCGTGGGCGCTGACGGGTGCGAACGGTGACGGCGGCTGGTACTGGGATACGGGTAGCGACTCCGTCATCTACCACGTGAGTGGCGTCACGCACAGTGAGCGCGCCTATCGACTCGGTGCCAAGTGCTGCGGAGGAGGGGTCCGCGCATATACGGGACTCGCCGTTGCCCCGAACGGAACGGTGTGGGGAACCTTGAACGACACCCTGATCGAGCTCGATCCGACCAGCGGTCACTTCTCCACCACCGCGCTGCCCACTCCACCGGGCGCCGAAGGCGAGCCCTCGATGGACCTCGCGATGGGGCAGAACTCCGCTGACCTCGTCGCTGTGTCGCCGGACGGAAAAGAGCTGGTGGTCGGCTTCGAGGACGCCGCGGCGATCGCGGTCTACCGGCTTGCCAATGGAACCCTCGGCGCTCATCCATCGTGGATCCAGCTACCGGTGGGCTACATCGCCCTCGATATCGCGGTGCTGGTGGACGGCACGATCGGGGTTGGCATGGAGCGCTTCGGCTCCAAGCCAGAACCCGAGGTCGATCTCGTCAGGCTCGGCGGCAGCTCGTCTCAGGTCCGAGTGCTCGACGGATGGGGCATGGTTGCCGACGGAAACGGGTTCCTGGTGGGCGACTACCGACCTGAGTTCGTCACCGAGGCGGCCCAGGTACGACCCGACCCGGCGGACTTCGAGCTGCCGAGTGGAGACCGCTGGGCGCTGAACGCAGAGGGCGGCGGACCGAATCGGCTCACCCTCCTGCCCGGCGGCCTCATCGCGCGGGCGACCGACAATGGCATGGTGGAGGTCGCGTCGCCAACGCGCAGCAAGCTGTTCGCCATGCCCCGCCAGCGTTACCCGAACATGCCGATCAACTGTTGCGGATCCCCGCCAGGCCCCGAGACGTCGAAGTCGACGACGACGAGCACTACGACCTTGGTTCCACCGCCGAAGTGGATATGGGAGCGGGATCACGTAGAGCAGGTCGTGAGCGACGGCGAAGGTGACCTCTGGATCCTGACACATACTCCGGCCTCGAGCATCGCCTTCGCCGAGATCACAGCCGCCCAGNNTGGGGCAATCCCGGCTATGTCTCGCGGGCAACCCGTCACCGCACCGGTCCGGCTGGCTGAGGCAGGCGGCGTTAGGTGAGCGGGGGGCAGAATTGCTTGCGCTACGCGTTTGACTGGGAAGAAACCGTACGCGAATGCGCACGCTCGGAGCTTCTGGGAGCATGAGGACTATGAGACTGGTTGCAGTCGTCGCGCTGAGTGGAGCCGTCGGGCTGGGGGCGGCTGTATGTACCGGGAGCTCCGGCGCAGCCATCGTCGCGAGAGCGCAGACCACTCCACCCATCGGGAAGCAGTTGGCCGAATTGAAGGGCTCTGACACCTCCGGCGACGACTGGTTCGGATATTCGGTCGCAGCCTCTGGTGGGACGGCCATCGTGGGTGCGCCGTTCCACGCCAAGGACGCCGGCCGTGCATACGTCTTCACCAAGACGNNGCAAACCGCTGAGCTGAAGGGTTCAGACACCGTCACCGGAAACGAATTCGGCTTCTCGGTTGGCATCTCGGGCACAACCGCCATCGTGGGGGCTTGGGTCCATGACAAGGCCGCCGGGCGAGCGTACGTCTTCAGCAAGACGGCGACCGGGTGGGAGCAAACCGCTGAGCTGAAGGGGTCCGACACCGTCACGGGCGATGACTTCGGCGGTTCGGTTGCCATCTCGGGCAACATCGCCATCGTGGGTGCGTACGGCTATGCCACGAGCGTCGGCAGGGCGTACGTGTTCGCCAAGACCGTGTCCGGTTGGAAACAGGTTGCCGAGCTCAAGGGCTCTGACACCGTCGCTGGCGACTACTTCGGGAGCTCTGTGGCGGTCTCGGGCACGATCGCGGTGGTGGGAGCACCCGGTCACGCCAAGGCGGCCGGCCGAGCGTACGTGTTCACCAAGACCGCGTCCGGCTGGAAAGAGGTTGCCGAGCTGAAGGGTTCCGACACGGTCGCTTTCAATCGCTTCGGCCAACGGGTAGCCATCTCGGGCAAGACCGCCGTCGTGGGGGCATGGCTGCACGATCGGGCATACGTCTTCACCACCGCGGCGTTCGGTTGGAAACAGATCGCCGAGCTGAAGGGCTCTGACACCGTCGCNNCTGGCGATGACTTCGGCGGGTCGTGTGCCATCTCCGGCAGCACCGCCATTGTGGGTGCGTACAGCCATGCCAAGAGCGCTGGTCGGGCGTACGTCTTCGACACCTGACCGGATCATCTGTTGAGCGCACGCCGCGCAGTGACCTCTCCCCGGTTCAACACGGAGCGCCGAATTGGGTCGACGAGGGCGCTCCCGAGCCGTCGATATGCACGTCCCTCCCGCGACTACCGGAAGGCCGCGCAGGTCACTTCCGAACGAGCACCAGTGATGCAGCGCTTACNNCATCGATATAGAAGGCTTGGTCGAGTCCGCCGACGTTCATTCCTCAGGCATCTTCCGCGCAGCGACGACCATCGATTCTCGGAAGACACTCCCAGGAACGCAGTCGCGAGTCAGTCCCGGCATCATCTGGGAAGGTGGTGCCCATCGCCGCGCGTGCCGTGGCGCGAGAATCACGCGATGATCGCTGCGTTCTCCATCACTCCTATCGGCGTCGGTGAGTCAGTGAGCGAACTCGTAGCCGAGTGCGTCGGCATCGTGAGGGCCAGCGGACTGCCGAATGAGACCAACGCCATGTTCACCAATATTGAGGGTGATTGGGACGAGGTGATGCGCGTCATCAAGCAGTGTGTCGATCACGTGGCGATGGCTGCACCGCGCGTCAGTGTGGTCGTCAAGATCGACCACCGCCCCGGGGTCAGGGGGGCGTTGCGGTCGAAGGTCGAGTCCGTCGAACAGCGACTGTCGTCGAGGTGACTAACGCACGGGCCGGAGCGCTGGTGGCGCTCTCGGATGGATTCCGGGGGGAAAAGCTCGTGCAGACGGCCACCATCGACAGTGCACCCGGCGACTTTCGCGTCCTGGCCGTACAGATCCGCGACGCCGGCCTTCTCGAGCGCCGCCCGGGCTATTACAGCGTGAAGATCGTCCTGACTATCGCCGTGTTCGTCGCCGGATGGGCGGCGTTTCTGGTCGTGGGCAACTCGTGGGCCACGCTCGGTGTCGCTGCATTCCTCGGCGTGATGTTCACCCAGCTGGGCTTCGTCGGCCATGACGCGGGACACCTGCAGGTCTTTCGCTCCCGCCGGGCCAACTTCTTGCTCGGGCTGGCCGTCGCGAACGCGTTGATCGGATTGAGCTTCGGCTGGTGGGTTCCCAAGCACAACGCCCATCACGCGCACCCCAACCAGGTCGATCGCGACCCCGATATCGGGGAGGGCTTCGTAGCCTTCAACTCCACCGACGGGCTTGGCGGGGAGCACGCCAGCCTCGCGCGGTTGCTGGCGCGCTGGCAGGCCTGGCTTTTCTTCCCCCTCATGTTCCTTCGCAGTGCGGGCCTGCATGTGTCCGGTGTCCAGAGGCTGCTTCGGCAACGAGATCGTGCTGCGGCCGTGGAAGGCCTGCTGATCGCCGTACACGCCGCGCTCTATCTGACTGCGGTGCTGTGGGTGCTCTCCCCGCTGAAGGCGTTGGCCTTCATCGTTGTCCAGCAAGGACTCTTTTCGCTGTACCTCGGCTGCAGCTTTGCCCCCAATCACAAGGGCATGCCCATCATCGAGGGCGATACGAAGATGAGCTTTGCTCGGCGTCAGGTCATCACCGCCCGCAACGTCGCCGGTGGCCGATTCACCACCCTCATGCTCGGAGGTCTCAACTATCAGATCGAGCACCACCTCTTCCCGACCATGCCCCGACCCAATTTGGCGCGCGCCCAGAGCATCATCCGGGCATTTTGCATCGAGAGCGACCTCGGATACTGCGAGGACAGCCTGGTCGGTTCCTACCGCCAGATCGTCCACCACCTGCGCGACGGGGCGGAGGCCACCGCTCGTGCCTAGGGGTGCCACGGGTAGCTGGGCGTCCTTCGCCCCGTCGCCGTCGATGGAACCCGCCCGATCCGGAACCTGGGCGGTTCAGTCGGCTCGCTGGAGGGGTGCGTATAAGACCGGTCAGGCGGCGCGACAGAACGCGCGCACGTCAGCTGAGACCCCGCTTGGTTCTGGGGCACATAGTCGGCGATATGCGGCTCAACGGGTCGTCCCTAACGTGCGCCCGGAACAGCGCCGATGACGG
Source organism: Acidimicrobiaceae bacterium (assembly GCA_003136185.1). Taxonomy (GTDB): domain Bacteria; phylum Actinomycetota; class Acidimicrobiia; order Acidimicrobiales; family Bog-793; genus Palsa-601. Next base: position 11,773 of record PLDN01000059.1, read on the forward strand.
TCCTCAAAGTGCCGGCCGCGGGCGACGGGCGCTCGCCAATTCGAGCATCTTGCGGCGCAGCTCAGGAGAAGCGCTCCCCGTCACTGCGGCCCGCGTCACGATCCCGCGGGGTTTGAACAAGGAAACGAACCTGTCCGAGCGATCGGACACGAGAGGTAGCCCGCCACCAGGAGAAACGTTGTAGTTATTACAACTTCTCGTGGACCTTATGGGACGGCTTTCAAACCCCGCGGGCGACTTCGCTCACGCCTGTGACCAGGGACTTCGCGGTCGTGAACGCCAAAAAGACGTCGACGCCCGAGCCGCCCGGCGGCTACGACCTGGCAATCGACAGGTCCAGCGCCGACTCGGACGCGCTGACGTGGAGCGTCTCATTGCCGCGTACGAGGAAGGGAACTCCGTAGCCCATCTTGTCGCCCGCTTCAACGTCAACCGCACCACGGTGCTCGCACATCTCGATCGCAACAGTGTCCCTCGGCGGCAGACGGGCCCCAAGCTCAGCGCTGAGGATGTCGCACGGGCCGCGGGTCTCTATCGCGACGGGCTCTCACTCGCTGCGATCGGCCAACGATTCCGAGTCAACGCTTCCACGGTCGGCAAGGCACTTCGGCGAGCTGATGTGCAGATTCGCCCAAGACGCGGTTGGGCGAGCGCCTGAGCTGGAGTTGACTTGGGGCAGTGAGCTGCAGGACGGCCTCTGGTGTCTGGGGCCGCCGACGGACGTGGCGCAACTAGCTGGCGGTTGGGGATCCCGCCCGCCAGCCCACACGATGAGCATCGCGGGGGCGCGTTCGGTGCGACTGATTCGTCGGCCAAGCGCACACATACCCGTCGATATGGCCTCTGACCAGGCCCTTGTCGAGGGAGGGCTGCGCTCCATATCCGGTGGTACGGGCTATCTGCTTCGGTCCAACAGCAACTAGATGTTGGGGCGCACTCCTCCAAGCGCATCCATCGGCCACAACAGGGCCAGCAGGGGCTACGCCGACAGCTCAGGCAACAGCACGAAAGACACGTGCCTTCGACGGACCGGGGTCCGTGGCCTCGACCATCATGCTGCTCCTGACGCGGAATCGGCGCGGAGATCTTCCAGCGCCACATCAGGGTCGGCCAATCTGGCAGCGTCGACCCGGACGCCGGAGCGGACGAGGGCGGTGATGGAGTCGCCTGCGTCCCAGACGTTCACGTTCATAGCGGCCAGCACCCGATCGTCACGGAGCCAGAATGCGAGGTACTCCCCCGTGGCCACCTCCCCGCGGAAGACGACCTGGTCGTATCCACCGGGCTCGACATAACCCCTGTACTCCATCCCCATGTCGTACTGGTCGGAGAAGAAGTACGGCACATGGTCGTACGCCGTCGTCCGGCCCACCATATTGGCCGCCGCCACCGATCCCTGGTTGAGAGCGGCCGACCAGTGCTCCAGGCGGAGATGACGGCCAAGCGACCCGTAGTAGGCGTTGGCGACGTCGCCTGCCGCGAACACGTCGGGGTCGGCGCTTCTCAGATGCTCGCCGACGACGATCCCGTTGTCGACTGCCAGACCGGCCACCTCGGCCAGCTCGGTGTTGGGCGTGATGCCGACACCCACCACGACCACATCGGCCTCGATCTGGCTGCCATCGGCGAGACGAACCCGCTCGCCTGGCGGTCCGCACCGATGATCTCGGCCACCTCGACGCCCATGCGCAGCTCGACCCCGTGTCCAGTGTGCAGGGCGGCATAGATCTCGGCCACCTCCGGACCAAGCACGCCCAAAAGTGGCAGCCGCGCCGTCTCCAGCAGAGACACATCGACGGCGGCGGCCCGCGCTGCGGCAGCGGTCTCGAGACCGATCCAGCCGGCCCCGATTATCACGACCCGCTTTGCCGTCGCGAACGCCGCCTTGATCGCCTCGCAGTCTTTCACCCCCCGCAGGTACAACACCCCTTCGAGGTGGTTGCCGCGGACGGGCAGCTGACGCGGCGATGAGCCCGTGGTCAGAAGCAGCTTGTCGTAGCTGACCGCCTCGCCACCCAACATGATGACCTGGTGGGCCACTCGGTCGATGGCGACGACGCGGCTGTCGAGGCGCAGCTCGACGTCGTGGCCGTCGTACCACCCTTCGGGGTGGACGTAGATCTTCTCCTTCTCCGACTTGGCCTGTAGGTAGTCCTTGGACAGCGGGGGACGGTCGTAGGGGCGCTCGGCTTCCTCCCCGAGGAGCACCACCCGGCCACCGAAACCCTCGGTGCGCAGGCCCTCGGCCGCCTTGGCGCCGGCCAGGCCTGCGCCCACAATCACGAAAGTACCTTGTGCTGTCATCTCGTCAGATTCTCTCTCTGTAGGGGCCAGGCACCGGGTCGCCCTTCGTGTCTAGCCCGGGCGACGCCGAGGGATGGCTCAGTAAATGCTGAGAGACTCAGTGTTTGAAGGCGTCCTTGACCTTCTCGCCGGCCTGCTTGAGGTTGCCCT
>PLDN01000009.1 GCA_003136185.1 Acidimicrobiaceae bacterium
GTCCAGTTTCCAGGACGCAACATGGCAACAGCGCTACCGAGCTCAGATTGCAGTTCCAGTGGACAGCGGCGCTGGGGATGGCCATGACGTGGGTGAGAGCCGAGGGCGGACGAATCTCTATCGGCGAAAGGCCGAAGGACACCCCTACCGGTTGACCCAAGACGTCATCGCCGACCCGGCCTTACAGGAGATTTCGTCGGATCGCTTCGCGGATCACGTTCAGAGAGCGAACGGTGCGTGCGAGCACGACAGCCCACGCGACATTCCAAACGTCTAGGGGCCACCGTATACCTAGGTGCTGGAACGCCTGCGGAGTGCGGCCCGCGGCGTCGGAATGCTCGCCACCGTGACGAATTTGGGCCGCGGCCTCAAGAACGAGGACGGCGTCTTCGATCGCAGCGTGCTCGGGCGGATCGGCCTTGCTTATCGCGTATTTGCGCAGAGCCTTGAGCGTCGGACCTACAGTGCGGCGGGCGTCGTTCAGCCCGGGCACGTACATGGTCGCCAAGGCGTCTACCAGCGCCGAGACGTGGTCGTCGAATTCCAAGCCGGTGTCGCACGTGTATGCCAAACGAGCGAACGACGTTGCGAGCGTTCGGAGCGGAGGATGACTGATTGTCGGATCGTGTCGGACGACTGTTTCCAGGTAGTCGAACGCCTCGTGGATGCCGAGGCTCGACGATGGTTCGGGAATGTCCTCCGTCTCAGCAGGCGACATGAACTGCCACACTCGGTCCAAGTAGTTGAGTGGATCGGTGGGATCAAGTCCGCGAAAGTGCCGAAACTGCGCTCCGAGTTCCATGGGAGTCTCCTGATCGAGGTTCCAAGTAGGCGGTTCCTTCGTGAGGATGTTCAACACGCTCAAGCGCCAGGGTTCGATCTATCGGAATCTGCTCCGAAGGATCGACTCCACCTCCGACCACGTGACGGACGAACCCACTGGCCGCGTTGGATCTGGCCTCAATGTGGCCTCTTGGTCGGCTAGTTCCGAGATCACCGTGAGAACACCTTCGACCCGCGTGTGGGCCTCCGGCGCATCGAGTTGGACCAAGCCGGCGACTGTCAGGCGAAGCTGGTCGCGTGGCTCCTTGGCGACTGGATGTGGAGCGACCCAGGTCGTGGGGTAGACGAAGCCGTACGACTCCATCGTGTTCTTGCGCTTCACCGTGCCGAGCCCGAACAGGAGAGCGCGAGCGTCCCGTCCTTTGTGGAGCATCCTGCGTTCGACGTAGTCCCACACCGGCCAATCGAGGGCCTGATGAAGATGGGGTTCCGCGCAGATCGTCAACAGGTCGAGTTCGTCGGGAACTAGCGCCCGTGTGAGGGGATTCGTCGTCACTACGACAACCGTATGCGGACGGTGCGCGTTGATAGGGGGCCAGACGAGGCAGGCAGTGCCAGCGCGATGACTGGTGTCCAATTTCAGCGTGTCGGTGCCGAATACTCCATCTGTCCTGGTTACGCGACCAGTCGGTACTCGTGGATCACGCCGCCGAGGATCTCGCTCCGCCGCAGACGCGTCGGGTCTGGTTCGATGGTCGGATCCGGCCGAGCTCCCAAGCTCAAAGGGGACTGCTGCTGCAGGCCACGGTGAGGCCGATGCCCGTTGTAGTGGAGGACGTACTCGGCCAAGACCTTCTCGAGATGGCGGCGACCGAGGATGAGAAGCCGGTCCAGGCACTCGCGGCGTGCGGAGCCAACAAAGCGCTCCGCGACAGAATTCGCTCTCGGGGCTCGCACCGGAGTCTTCACTATCCGGATGCCGTCGGCGCGGAACACGTCGTCGAAGCCGACGGTGAACTTCGTGTCCCGGTCGCGGATGAGGAACTTGACCGGGCGGGAGCGCTCGGCCAGCACGAAGCTCAGGTTGCGCGCCTGCTGGGTCACCCACCGCCCGGTCGGGTTGGCCGTGACGCCCGAGAGATGGACACGCCGCGTGTCGAGCTCGATGAAGAACAGCACATAGAGGCGCCGGAGCAGCACGGTGTCCACGGTGAAGAAGTCACACGCCATCATGGTCGCTGCCTGGGCCTGTAGGAACTCCAGCCAGGTCGGCCCTGATCGTCGAGGCGTGGGCTCGATACCATGGCGGGACAGGATGGCCCACACGCTCGAAGCCGCGAGCTTCCGGGCCCATGGTGGCGAGCTCGCCGTGGATGCGCCGGTAGCCCCAGCGCGGGCTCTCCCTCACAAGTCGGAGGACCAAGCTGTCGGTGCCGGCCGGCACTCCCGGACGACCCGGTGCGCCATGGGACGTGGTCCAGCGTCGTCGCACCAGATCCCGGTGCCAACGGAGCAGGGTCTCGGGCTTCACGAAGAGCCGCCTTCGCCGAACAGCTGAGAGGAGACGGCTCAAGCCCGCGAGCACGGCCCGATCAGGTGGCCTGAGGGCAGGGCGTGCGACCTGGCGGCGCAACACCGAGACCTCGTGACGGAGGATGACGACCTCGATCGCCAACGAGAGAGCCACGACTCCATCATCACCGTGAGGATCAGGCGGACGAAAGTCCACGTCGAGGGCTTGGACGACGTTTTCGGCACCGACAGTCTCGATCGAGCGTCGATGAGCTAGCACAACCCGCAGCGTGAGCCACTCTGCACGTTCGCCCGGTGACGGACAGCTGCGTGACCTGGTGGCAGCCGAGGCCTTCCTCACAACGGTCGACACAGAGAGACAGGATCGGCCAGCTACTGTTGCTCTGGTGAGCGAGGTGGTCTCGACGTTCCCGCCTCGGCTTGCACCGGATCGCTTCGGGTAGTAGGCCAGTGATCAATAGTTCCGGCTGAGCCCTCTCGGGCCCCGGTCGAGGACAACGTTGCTCCAGACCCTGGTGGCGCTAACCCGAGCGCCATGTTCGGGAAAACACCCCCAGGACCAAAGGAGCAACGTTGGAGACCTGCCCATCGGGCCAGCTCCTCGAGATCGGCGGGACAGACCAGCGGGCCACCCGCGGCGGAGCCTGCCGCTCCGATGCCGGTGCCCTGCCCGTCTTGGACACCTACCGGCTCGATGACCGCGGGGTCGAACAGACGGCCCGTTGCCCCGGGGTCGTCGATCAGGGTCGGCGACCGCAGGCGCTGGCGATGGCGCCCGCCAACCCCGGGAGGAGGGCCGCCGTCGGGACTGGTCCGACCGTCGCGGCCGGAAAGCCTGGGGCCGCCCGTGCGCTCCCTGTCATGAGCGCGTCACGACGGGCGTCTGAGGGCTCTTCGTTGCGGCCTGCCCCTGGGTGGTTGGTAGGTGTTCGGTTCCCACACCAGGGGGAGGAGATCCTGATGGCGAGCGCAGCGCCCGCAGTCCGACAGGACCCGATCGGACCCGGCGGGGCGGGATCCAACGACCCCAGGTACAAATGGATCGCTCTGTCGAACACCACATCGGCGTCTTGATGGCGGCGATGAACTCTTCAATCGTGCTGATCGCGCTACCCGACATCTTCCGCGGAATCGGAATGGACCCGTGCTCGCGTCGAACACTACCTACTTCGTCTGGCTGCTCATGGGCTACCTGCTGGTGACGGCCGTGCTGGTCCTGAGCTTCGGCCGCCTGGATGATATGTACAGGTGAAGATGTACAACCCCGGCTTCGCGATCTTCACCGTCTTCTCCATCCTCCTCGGAGCGACGTGGATGACCGGGGTCGGTGGCGCCCTTTGGCTCATCGGGATGCGGGTGCTCCAAGGCGTCGGTGGCGCCTTCTTGATGGCGCACTCGAGCGCCATCCTGACCGACGCCTTCCCCGAGGACCAACGGGGCCTCGCCCTCGGCATCAACGCGGTCGCCGCCATCGTAGGCTCGTTAATCGGCATCATCCTCGGAGGCCTGCTCGGTCCGGTCGAGTGGCGGCTGGTCCTTTTGGTGTCGGTCCCCTTCGGGCTGTTCGGCACCCTCTGGGCCTACCAAAGGCTCGACGACACCGGGTGCGGACCAAGGCGCTCATCGACTGGTGGGGCAACGTCACCTTCGCCATTGGCCTCGTGGTGATGCTCGTCGGCATCACTTACGGCATCGAGCCGGCCGGGTCCTTCGCGATGGGCTGGTCGAGCCCTAAGGTCCTCATCGAGCTGGCAGTCGGCGTGGTGGTGCTCGCGATCTTCGCCGCCATCGAGACCAAGGTGACCGACTCGACGTTCCGGCTCAAGCTGTTCCGGATCCGGGCGTTCACC
>PLDN01000057.1 GCA_003136185.1 Acidimicrobiaceae bacterium
TGGCGATCACGCCGGACTCTGAGACGACCGCTCGGACCGCCTCGAAGATGCGCTCAGGCTTGTCAGATGCCCGCAGCTTGTTGCGCCACAACACGAGCACGGTCGGATGAAACGCCTCGGCATCAAGAGCGAGCCCGGTGGCGACTTTCCAGGCGATGTCTCTCTGGAGTGCCTGGCAGGCATCACGGTCCGACAACCCTTCGAGGGACTGCAGCACCATCACGGTCGCGATGACATCTGCCGGGACCGACGGACGGCCACGGTCAGACGGGAACAAGTCGGCGAACATCTCATCTGGGAACAGCCGCTGACGGTGCTCTGCGAGGAAGGCGTGCACCGAATCGGGCTTCACCAGGTGGCTGCAGAACGCCGCTGCGTCGAGGAGCTTTCGGTCAGGCCGAGAGGAGCCTTGCATCTCCCAATTCTTCCCCATCCGTGCCGAGATCGCGAATCGAGGTTGGGAGCGGATTGCTCAGCACTCTCCTAGACTCGAACTGCATATGATCGGGTCCGGTTCGTACGCCAACGTGTATCGATACATCGATCCCGGCTACGGAATCCCGGTCACCTTGAAGCGCGCGAAACGTGATCTAGACCCAAGGGACCTCAAGCGATTCCGCAATGAGTTTGACCTCCTCAAAGACCTGAGCTTCCCGTATATCCTTCAGGTTTTCCGGTACAACGAGGAACGCAACGATTACGCGATGGAGCACTGCCACGCTACGCTCCGCGACTTCATCGATACGAACAATGTGCACATGGCTTTCGGCACTCGAAAACGCGTTGCATTGCAGTTTCTGCACAGAGGCGACGAAACCAGTTCCTTCGAGCGGGGATTGCTCGGCCTGTCCGGTGAACGTGCGCTGACCACGGTCTGTATCCGATCTGGATCGGGGCGAGGATGACGACCACGGCGTTCCTCGAACTTGCGGAGCGCATCGGCATTCGCGTGACCACGACGCCGTACCCGCTCGAGATGGCCAACGAGGCCTTACAGGACCTGGCGCACGATGGCGTCAACGGCGCCGCCGTCCTCATGGTCCCGAAGACGCGCTCGTGACGGTCGAGCCCGGGGTCGTCCACGGCCATGTGGGCGCTGTGGAGACCCACATATCGCTCCTCTTCTTCGTAGGCGATCGGGTGTACAAGGCTCGAAAGCCGGTCCGGTACGGGTTTCTCGACTTCTCGAGTCGAGAGGCGCGAGAGGCCGACTGCCATCGTGAGCTGGCCGTGAACCGTCGGTATGCCCCCGACGTCTACCTCGGGGTCTACGACATCGCCGAGGCTGCGCGTCCGCTCGACCACGTCGTGGTCATGCGGCGCCTGCCCGCCGACCGAAGGCTCTCGACCCTCGTGTCGGCACATGAGGTCTCGCGAAGCGATCTCGCTGCCGTCGTTCGGACCCTTCTCAGCTGCGAGGCCGGCGCCGCCCACGCTCCTGAGATCGAGGCGGAGGCGCGGGTGGAGACCCTGCAGGCGGTGTGGGACGCGAGCAGCGCCGAGCTGGCGCCATTCGTCGGGTCTGTCATCGATCCTGTCGCTGATAAGCGAGTACTCAGGTTGGAGGAGGACTACCTCGCCGGGCGCGAGCCACTGCTCGACGGGCGGATTCGAGCCGGTCGGGTCCGGGACGGCCACGGAGACCTGCGGGCAGAGGACATCTTCATGCTGGACGACGGGCCACGGATCCTCGATTGCATTGAGTTCGACGATCACCTTCGCTACGGCGACGTGCTCGCCGACATTGGGTTTCTAGCTATGGACCTCGAGCACCTCGGGGAGCCCGAGCTTGCCCGGGGGCTCTTCGAGAGCTACGCCGAGCTCTCCGGCGACCGCTTCCCCTGCTCGCTGGCGGCGTACTACTGCGGGGCACGGGCCTACGTGCGGGCCAAGGTGAGCTGCCTGGCGGTCGCCAACGGCCCGGACGGAGCCGCTGAGGAGGCACGCCTTCATCACGGCCTCGCACGCTCATTCCTCGAGCGTGCGAGGGTGCAGCTCGTGCTCGTCGGAGGACTGCCGGGCACCGGCAAGTCGACGCTGGCCGCAGCCGTGGGAAGGGCGATCGGAGCTGTCGTGCTTCGATCCGACGAGATCCGCCACGAGCTCGCCCGCCAAGCAGTCTCGTGCTCGGACCTCTACAGCGACTCGATGACCCAGGCCACCTACGACCGCCTGCTGGAGATGTCCCGCCGGTCGCTCGAGATGGGCGGGTCCGTCATCCTCGACGCCTCCTGGACCCACGAGCGTCACCGGGCGGCAGCCCGAGCGCTCGCCGGCACCACCCGGAGCGAGCCCGTGGAGCTGTGCTGCACGGCTCCGTCGGAGACGAGCGAGCGTCGCATCGAAGAGCGCAGGCTTCGGGGCGACGACATCTCGGACGCGACGATCCAAGTCGCACGCGCGATGTCTGCTGCAGCCGATCCGTGGCCAAGCTCGACTGAGATCGATACCTCGCTCGCCCCCGACGACTCCCTGGTTGCCGCCCTCTCGGTTCTCGACAAGGAGCCGCCACTAGCCTCCAGGGTCCTCAGGACGCCCTAGAGGTCGGCGAAGCTTCGAAGAGGTCGCAGCAGCGGGATCTTCTTGCGCTGATGGCCAGCCATTCGTCGCAGAATGTCGTCGAGTGCCTCGATCGCCGCCACGATATGCGGGCCCTTGTTCAACATCACGCACTCGGCCCGCTGGCTCATGGCGGCATCGGTGACCTCCGCCCGAGACGGGCGGCCGGTCCTTGCGAGTTGATCGAGAACCTCGGTCGCCCAGATGACCGGGACATGGGCGGCTTCGCAGAGCCAGAGCATCTCCTCTTGCAGCTCGGCCAGGCGCTCGTAGCCGGCCTCGACGGCGAGGTCTCCACGAGCGATCATCACGCCGACGCGCTCCGAGCGCATGGCGTGGAGGAGGATCTCGGGGAGGCGTTCGAAGGCGGGCCCAGTTTCGATCTTGAGGACGAGCCCTAGCTCATCGGCGCCGAGAGAATGGAGCTCGTGTCGGATCAGGTCCACGTCCTCCTCGTGGCGCAGGAAGGAGAGCGACAGCATGTCCGCCTTCTCGGCGGCCAAGCGCAGCAGCGGACCGTCGGCTTCGGTGAACAGTGGCAGCGGCAGGCGCGTGTCAGGCAGGTTGATCCCCTTCTCGGCGCGGAGGCGGCCGCCTTGGGGCGGAGATTCGACGATCCGAACGCCGAACTCGTCGGCGCCAACCTCTTCGACGACCCCGTAGAGCAGGCCGTCGTCGAAGATGACTCGGTCGTCGATCTCGACGGCACCGAATACCGCCTCGAGCGCGCAGGAGATGCGGGCCTCGCCGGCCTGGCCGTGCTGCCACGCCGGTTGGGGGGCGGTATCCCTGCAGACGACGAGTCGGTCGCCCGTCTTGAGGAGGTGGTGTCTGGGCACATGCGGCAGCGGCCCGACGGCCGTGTCGTCGTCACCGGCCGACAGGACGGTGCCGGTCTCGAGATAGGTCGTGTCGAGGACGTGGGCTCTGACGCCGAGGGCCGAAGCATCGACGATCGTCATGGTGCGCTTCGACCCACGCGTGTCCCGGAGCACGACGCCCTCACCGGGGTGACGCCTCGCCAGCCAAGCCGCCTCGACCGGCACGACGGGGAGATCGCTTCCAGCGGGTGCCGCATCTACTGCTGTGAGCAGGAGGGGTGCCGGAGTCAACGGGACGCCGCGAATGTCTCGCACGGGCCGGAGTCGCACGATCTGCGGGCCGCCTTCCAGCGCGCCGGTGCGCAGCTTCGGTCCGGGCAGGTCCATGGCTATCCGGCACTCCGTCCCGAGTTCGGCTGCAGCCTTGCGGACGCTGTCAGCCATCGCTCGCCACGCGTCGGGGTCGTCGTGAGCGCCGTTGATGCGGGCGACATCCATCCCCCCGGCGACCAAGCGACGCACGAGGCAGTAGTCGCCGGCCGCTTCGGAGGGAAGCGTCACCATGATCCGGACGACGCGTGACGGCGGGCGAGGTCCGAAGAGGCGGTCGGTATTGGTGTCGAGAGCCGCCCTCCCTCCCTCAAAGTTGAGCACGCCCTCACCGAGCACGGGTCGCTCGCCGCGAAGCGCCGACATTGTCGCCCGCAGCGTCGCGAGGACGTACGGCTCGCTTCGACCAAGGGAAGACAGGCCCCTGCGAGTGAGTTGCCACTGCAGTCTGCGCACGTCGTGTCGTCGGAGCGCCACGTAGTGGATGAGGTTGAGGGCGTCCCAGGCGTGAACGGGGTGCACCTCGGAGATGTCGGCCCGGTGCTCATCAGCGAGTCGGTGAAGTCCGTCCTCGATCAGTGCGAGCTGGCGAGCCAATTCCTCATCCGAGGCGCGCGCAGCTGAGGCGTCGATCGATCTTTTTGACATCTGAAGGCGTTGCCTCTCGACTAGAGGGCGTTCCGTCTCTCAGTGTGCATGCGCGCGGGCATTGGGCATAGGGTCGAACGTCACTGCCCCAGCGGTCCGAGCGTCGAGATCGGCGAGGCGACGACCGATTGCCTGGATGCGTCGCTGGACGGGCGTGACCTCTGTGTCCGCGTGCGAAGGTGCGCCGTCCACGCATAGTCGCGCAGCGAGCACATCAGATTGCCGGCGACCGAGGTTGCGGTGCCCTCAACGTCTCCCATCGTCCCTCTGAGGCGCCTGTGTGAGGGACCGAGGTCCCTCTTGGCGCGGAACGCCATTCTCGATGCCAGACTCAGGCTCCTCCGGTCTCTCGGCTGTGTGTCGCGCCTGGAGGTCCATCCCGTCCGAGCAGGTCGACGAAGGTGTAACCATAAGGCGATCAAACAGATCGAGCTTCGACGTCACTTTCGCATCGAGGCAGTTGCGACCGCCCATCGGCATGGTCATCCTTGTGCTGATCTGGGCCCTCTCGGAGTACCACAACGCGGGCGGCTGGCCGACCCGTGGATTCAGCCAGAGCTCTGGCATCCACGACGTGTGGAACTTCTGGATCGTCTACCCGATCGGTGGACTAGGGCTGATCCTGGTTGCGCGCGCCTGGTTCGTTTACGGGAACGAGCCGATCTCGGAGAGCGAGATCAAACGAGAGATCGAGCGTCAGGCTTGGGCACGCCGATAAGGCAGCGGCGCGTGAGCAATTGGCGGAACCCTCCAGAATCTGGACGGTCGACACCTCGGTCCGCAACGGGCGGCACGACCACGCGCCGGCCGGATCGATTGCCGGCACAACCCGGCGAGCACCGAAGGAGCCGAACACGACGTCCACGGCGTCGTCAAGATCCTGACAATCGATCCCAGGAGCCCTCCGAAGGTCATGAAACACGGCTCGAGGAACGCCGGCACGCCGACAGGGCCGGAACCCATTCGCGGTTCCGCCAATTCGAGTAGTCGAGGAGGTCACCGTCCGCTTCGGCAAAGAGGAACCGCCGAGTAACGATCTGAATGGCTCTCGCGGAGGAGGAAGGTGGGCAGGAGAGCCCGCGTCCTCGACTCAGTCGGTTGGGTCGAGCTTCTCGGGGTCGTCGAGCAGGACGCCTGCTTCGCGGGCCTCGACGCGGTCGAGCGGGAGTTGGTCGTCATCCAACTCGTCATCGAAGTCGATCTCACTGTCCTCGGAAACGACATCAGCCGCGCCGGGCGCGATGAACGAGTCCGGCCGCTCCACCGCCGCGAGGTCGTCCGACGAATTGTCCTTGGTGGCCATTGGGCCAGGCTCCTCCTGGATCACTTAGCTGATGGTGACGTCACACAGTCAAGCAGAGAACCCAGTCCGAACGCCACGGCGACAACGTCTAGACACCCGTGTCGGGTGTCGCTTCGCGTTGGCTTCGCCGGCCAGAGAGTCGCGAGCCCGATCGAAGACGACAGTGCGCGCGGGTCAGCTGGACTTCAGCGTCGGCAGGCTATCTGTAACGAAGGCGAGTAGCTCGTCGATCGAGCGTTCGGGCCTACCAACGGATGGCAACCCAGTCGCGACGCACTCGTCAAAACCGAGCTCGGACATCTGTATCACGAGCTCAGCCAGCTTCTGTCGGTTGGTCGGCTCCAAAGCAGCAACGGAGTCGAAGACGATCGACTTCCCGACCTCGCCGCTCTCCGGCTCACGCTCACGTACTGACGCTCATCTAACAGCGACCGCTCTCGCCCTTCTGGGCATGCTGGCACTTGAAGCCGTCCGTCGCGCCTTCGGCGTCCCCGCCCCGTGATCCTGGTGTCACCCCTCCCACTGTCACTTTCGTCGTCGGCTGAGCGACGACGGCATCCTCGAGTTCACCGCACTACCAGTCCGCGTCCTCCGGCTCATTCGCGGCTGTGCGCTTTGCCCCGGTAGCTGCACCCGCGCTGCTAGTCGTGTACACGATGAATCCTGTCGTGCTCGCTAAGGATCTTGGTCTGCTCGAAGAAGACCAAGATGTCAGCGTGGCGCTTATCCGACCCACCAACTAGGGCCCGACCGGACTGAGCGGGGCGGCAGGATTGTGTTGGCGGGCATCAGTCAGGTGGTGCTGGAGGAAGGGGAGCGCAAACAGGGCCTAGACCCCAACACGAGTCCGGGCTGCGACCGGTCAGCGCTCGGTGAGCTCAAAGCCGTGACCGCTGGCAAGGTGATCGGCCTTACCTCGACCAGATCGTTCCCTTCGGCCACGAGATGACGACTTCGCCATAGTCGGTGACCGACAGCGACGCGCCGGAGTAACCCTCCGTTCCAGACGCCCAGAGGGTCTTGCCCGAGGCGGAGTACTCGACGAGGTTCCCGTCGCGCTGCATCACAACCGTCGCGCTCGTTGCGTCGCGGGTGCCCGCGTACCAGAGGGGCAGCCCGTTCGTCGCATATAGCACGAGGTTGTTGTCGCGCTGCAGGTTCAAGGTGCAGAGCCTGTTGGGGGACTCGAGGTACCAGCTGTTGTTCAGGTACTCGCCTGGCGTGAGATCGCTGTCGACCGATCCCGAGGCCCACAGCGGGCCCTTGGCGGAGTAGACGACCACGTTGGCGTCCGCCTGGACGGCAAGCCAGGCACCGGGATGGCCCTCGGTACGGCTCGACCAGATCTCGTGCCCCTTTGAGGAGATGACAAAGTCACCGCCCTTCTCCATGAGCGCCGAGGCACCGGGATGGCCCTCGGTACGGCTTGACCAGAGAGCGCGCCCGCTTGCGTCGTACATCACGAGATTGCCGTCGCTCCGTTGCATGGTGAGGCGGTACTGCCCGTCGGGGGTGTCGAGAGAGCTCCCGGGGCTGAGGCTCTGACCCGGCCGGAGAACGGTGGCGAGGGGTGGCCGACCGTGGCTCAGCGAAGCCGTCCCACACGATCCGGGAGGTCCGGTGCGCCCGAGCAAGTCGACGAAGGTGTAGCCGTGACTCTCGAAGTAGCGGATGATGGTTGGCAGCGCCGCCACCGTTGCCGGCATTGGGATGCCCTGGTTGTGCATCAGGACGACCGGGTGATTGAGCGCCCCGCCCTCTGACTCGGCAAGCGAGATGATGCGGTTCACCCAGTAGCTCGACCCTGAGCCCTCCGCCTCCCAGTCCTCCGTGTCGACGCTCCACATCCAGACGCTCATTCGCCTCGCTCGCGCGAGGGCGAGCGAGGTCGAGTCGTAGTCGCCGTAAGGGGGTCGGAAGACGCACGGGGCCGAGCCCGCCAGGAGCTCCTGCTCATGAATGACCTTGTCCAGCTCGGCAGCCTGGCCGGCTGCAGAAAGCGTGGTCATGTCAGGGTGGTCCCACGTGTGGTTGCCGATGAGGAAACCGTCGGCCCCTTCAGCACGCACGTCCTGTGGCCACTCGGTCTCCTGAACCCCGATGTTGAAGAAGGTGGCTCTCACGTGGAAAGACTCGAGGATCGCGAGGATTGCGGCGGTGCTGGCGCCTGGTCCGTCGTCGAAGGTGAGGGCTACCGTCTTCCCTCCGCTCGGAATGCTCGGGGCGTAGTACTGCGGCTCGGTCGCTGGCGGCGCCGGGCACGCCGCCGACGTGGACTGCGGTGCCAGTCCGATAGTCGCCAGAGTCCACGCATGGCCAGCCGCGCCGGCTACGCCACACAGGCCGAGGAGTACGAGGGACGCCACTAACCCGGTGCGAAATGCTCTTCTCATCCGCTCACCCCGTTCCCAACTTCACATCCTGAGCATCTGCCACGGGGTGAGTCGTTCGCTAGGGTCGAACGGCACGGTTCAGCGCCTCGCCAGGGCGTTGCGTGTGCTCGATGCTCGACAGTCGCGGGCGACGGTTAGCTGACCAGGCCGCCAGCGCGGACCCTCCACCAAAGACGACGAGCCCCCATGAGGAGTGGGCGCCGGAGCCGTCATAGTGTTCACGGGAGGAGGAGTCCTCCGCTCTCGACGCCGGTCTGAGCCTCGGAGTAACGCGACGGACGTCGAGCAGTTGCCCAAAAGTGGCGCGTGCTGCGGAGCGACGAGGACGTCAGGACAGCGGTTGCGCGAGCGCTCCAGTACGAGCAAGAGCGAGCGCGCTCAGCGGGCGAACGGGCGATCAAGTACGAGCGGTACTTGGACGAGATGGACACCAACGGCCTCGTCGGCGAGCAACAGACCTCGACCGTCCGAGTGCTGGCATCGGGGGCGCACAGCTCCTCGTCGCCACCTGCGGCCGCCTGAGCGTTGGCATTGCGATGCTGGCAGCTGTCGACGCGCCACCGAGCATCCCAGGGCGAGTGACCTTAGACCCTATTGCCGAGGTGACCGACGGCAGATGCTTGACGAAGGATCAGACGAAGGGACGTGGAAGATGTCTGCGATGACAGCTCTGCAGTCGCTAACCACTGCAGCTCAAGAGGGCGACACGAGACTCGGCCCCGTCGAGCAAGTGCTCGCCACCTCGATCGCGTTGTCCCGCGACCCGGTGCTCGACGCCTCGACGGGCGCGCAGCAGCCGGCATGCCTCGCAGATCGTTCGGTGCTCGGCAGGTCCTCGCTCGCGACAGCGATTTCCCCGCTTCGCAATCCGAGCCAGGCTGTCCTGACCGCCGAGCGTCTGCTCTCGGCTGCCTTCGAAGCCCGGGCGGCGACACAAGCGGTCGCGTCAACCCTGTCGTTGAACTGACCGCATCGCCGTCATGGGAGAGTCCGACATGGAAGTGGCCACAGTCTTGGAGTCCGCGCGGGCCGAAGTTCTTGAGGAGGCTTGTGAGGCATTGGATCGCGCGCACCTCAAGCACTACCCGGCTTCACCGCGATCGCGGCAGCACCTCGAGACCTTGTTGGACCTCGTCGCGGAGTGCCTCAAGCGACGGACGCTCATCCCGATCTCGTCGTACGCGCAGGGCGTCGCACAACAGCGTTTCGACAGCGGCTTCGAGATCGCCGAGGTGCAGACCGCCTTCAACGTGGTAGAGGAGGCCATCTGGCACGTGGTGATTGCTCGGCTTCCGGCTGACGGTCTCATCGAGGCCGCCGGCTTGGTCGGCACGGTGTTGGGCGCAGGAAAAGACGCGCTCGCGCGCACATGGGTGTCACTGGCGGCGGGCGAGCACGTCACCTCGCTCGATCTCACCGCCCTATTCGAAGGCGCCGCAAGCTGAACTCAGCGACATGAGGCTGGGACCATGATGGGGCGTCGACAGGAGTTCATGCTGACCTCGGTGGCAGCCAAGTTGGCAGCCAAGAGAGTCGACATCTGCCGACATCCAGCGACACACACCGAGAGTTAGTCCAGTTCACAGACTCGCAGCGACGCCGATCGACATGCTGGGGACACCTGGCAGTCAGGAGGTTCGAGGCTTCGAGTCCTTTCGCCTCCACGCACCGCACGCATGATCGCCGACGCCATCGGCTGGTATGATCTCCGGTATGACTACGACAAAGATCGCCGTCAGCCTCCCTGCCGGACTCGTTGAGCAAGCGCGGCATGCAGTGGCCGAGGGGCGCTCCTCCAGCGTGAGCGCCTACGTGGCTCGGGCGTTGGAGGAGCAGACGAAGCTCGACGACCTGGCGTCGCTGCTCGAAGAGATGCTGGCCGAGACGGGCGGCCCGCTCACCGCTTCTGAACGAAAGGCCGCGGACCGAGCGCTTGGGCGATGACCGCGGTCGTTCTCGACACCGGGGCGCTGATCGGATTCGAGCGGAACGATCGACGGATCGTCGCGATCATCGTCCGAGCACTCGAGCATCACGACCCGCTTCTCGTGCCGGCGGGGGTGGTGGCCCAAGCGTGGAGAGACGGCAGCCGACAGACCAGGCTGGCTCGGCTCCTCGGATCGGCGCTGTGCGAGGTGCTCGTCCTTGACGACCGTCAGGCTCGAGCCGCCGGACAAATCTGCGGAGTGGCAGCGACCACCGATGTCGTCGACGCTTCCGTGGCGGTCGCTGCGCGCGATCATGGAGCGAGGGTGCTTACGTCCGATCCGGACGACCTGCGGCGCCTCGATCACCGCCTCGACGTCGTCGCCATCTAAGTTCCCCGCAGACACCGGATCTGTTGCGGCGGGTGGCTGGCGTCGCTTCTTCGCCGCGAGTCCTCAGATCACAAGGGGGTACCCTTTCGACAGTGGGGCAGACGAGGGCAGGAACCGCCGGCCGTTCTTGTCGCGTTGCAACCGACCCGGCCGCGAGCCTCGCCGGTCTCGACCGTTCACACCCGGTGGCTCTGGAAGCCGGCACAGTGGCGGGGAACTTGCCTGAGCTGGTGTGGTCTTGAGCCCTGACCTCGATCGCGGCCTCGGTCGGCTCTCGATGCTCACATGGCTGGAGCGAGCCAGCGGAGATCACCGTCGGATGCTCCTGGCTATTGCGGCGGCCAGCGAGGGCGTGATCGCCGTTCTTGATGTCATAACCGGGCAGTACTTATCCATGCGGCTCTTCTACCTGGTCCCTATCGTGATCGTTGCCTGGTCAATTGGTCGATCCGCTGGCTGGATATTCGCCGTTGGCGGCGCCGTGATCGACACGGTCGTACAGCTGGTCGAAAAGCACGGGCATGTGCTGATGACCCTGGTGCAGGGTGTCCTGGGGGCTGCGGTCCTCGTTGCAGTGGCCACGTTCGTGACCGAGACCTCCGTCCTGTTGCATCGCGAACGCGACACCGCTCGGCGTGATTACCTGACTGGTGTGCTCAATCGGCGGGCGTTCGGCGAGAGCGCCGACATCGAGGTCGCCCGTGCCAAGCGCGGCCAAGGTTCGCTGTCGCTCGTGATGCTCGATATCGACAACTTCAAGGAGATCAACGACACGATGGGTCACGAAGCAGGTGACGCCGTGCTTCGCGGGCTCGCTGATGCCGTCACCAGCGCCATTCGCGCGACTGACGTGGTCGCCAGGGTGGGCGGTGATGAGTTCGTGGTCCTGTGTCCTGCGACGCTGCAGCATGAGGCCCTCACTCTGGCGCGCCGGATTCATGCGAGATTCGGCGACGTCTACGACGGATCATCGATCAGCATCGGGGTCGCGTCATCGCCTCCCGCACGCTGCGAGATCGACGCCTTGATGAATGCTGCCGACAGCTCGATGTACGAGGCTAAACGGCTCGGCAAAGGCATTGTTTCCAGCATTCCCGAGGCGGCGGGTAGCGAGCCGCTCGACTCCTCCCCGTCATCCGCAGAGGGCGCGCCTTTGAGCACCCAACCCCGACCGATCGAAGCGCCGGACGCCTGAAAGCGGGCTCGTTGGCACACTGGCGTTGGTCGTAACGGCGAGTTCCTCGGTGTCAGCGCCTCGCTGCGGGCAGCATGCATGCGGCGTGATGTACTCGTCATTGCCATCGAGCTAGATCGGGGAGGTCATCGGACCGACCCGTGACAGCGTTCCGAACCTAATCGCCTGGGTTCAGGCGCTGACTATTCGAGGAGCCCTCGATTGAGCCGAAAGCGCGGCAACTTTCTCGGCCACCTCGCGGTGCACCTCGGACATTTCGAGCGCATTGACTGTCGCGACGAGATCCTCGAGGTCGGGCTGGCGAAGCGCCCCCGGCTGCGCGTAGACCAGCACCTGTTCCCGAAAGACCATCAAGGTCGGAATCGACATGATGTTGAAGGATCTTGCTAGGTCGGCCTCCGCCTCGGTGTCGACTTTACCGAAGACGAGGTCAGGGTAACCCTCACAGACCTTCTCGAACACGGGAGCGAAGGCGCGGCACGGTCCGCACCAGGACGCCCAGAAGTCCACAAGTACCACGTCGTTCGCCGCAACAATCTCGTCGAAATTGCTGCTGGTCATCTCAACTGTCGCCATGTCTTCGTGTCCTTAAGTCGCTTCAACGGTTGCCACTGACAACGAGTATACCCGTGGGGGTATTCCCGACTGACTGACCCACGGAGCCCGTCAGCAGCTCAACGCGGGGACAGCGCGCCCTCGGGTATGTCGCGAGATTCCACCTCCTGCTGCTCGCGGAGAAGCCATTCCGCTCGTTCCGCCGATGCCTCGTCAGCGAAGGCGAGCGGACCCGCCGTACGATGCTCGTGTGGGTTTCTACCGCGAGGAGGTGCTCCCTCGCCTGGTCGATCGAGCATGCGGGGCAGCTGGCCTTCGTGAGTGGCGGCTCAATGTCACGGCAGGGCTGACGGGCCGAGTCGTCGAGATCGGGTTCGGATCGGGACTGAACGTGGATCTCTACCCACCGAGCGTCGAGTGTGTCTACGCGGTCGAACCTGCTGAAGTCGCACGCCGATTGGCGGACAAGCGCGTCGAGAAGTCGAACATCGCGATCGAGCACATCGGACTCGATGGCCAGGAGATCCCGCTGGCGTCTGAGAGCTGCGACAGCGCGCTGTCGACGTTCACTTTGTGCACCATCCCCGACGTGCAGCGAGCCCTGGCCGAGGTCCGTCGGGTCATGCGTCCAGGCGCCAGACTCCATTTCCTCGAGCACGGGCTCTCGCCCGATCGCCGGGTGGCTCGGTGGCAGCACCGCCTCGAACCGCTCCAAATGCGTCTCGCCGGCGGCTGCCACCTGACTCGCGACGCGAGCGAGCTCGCGCAGAGTGCCGGCTTTGTCATCGACCGTGTCGAGCAGCGGTACGCACGGGGACCCAAGCCGTGGAGCTGGTTTACAAGCGGTGTCGCCGCCAAGAGCGAATGAGCTGAAG
>PLDN01000052.1 GCA_003136185.1 Acidimicrobiaceae bacterium
GTGAACTTTCGGCCTTCCGGCGTTTCAGGGTTCTAAAGGACTTCCTCGCGCTGCGTCCGCTCTTCCACTACACCGAGCGACGGGTGCGCGGTCGCATCGCTGTCTGCGTGCTCGCAGCGGTGATCGAGGCCGTCATGGCACGCGACCTTCGCCAAGAAAAGATCGCCGACCCGGACCTCGAGGCTCAAGCACTGTCAGCACGCCGTGCACTGCGCGAGCTCGAGCGGATCCGCATGATCCAGTTCACCGACGCCGACGACAACCAGCGCCGCGTCGTCACACGGCCGAGTGCCTTCCAGTCACAGATCCTCGCCGCCTTCGGCGTTGACACCTCCGCCTGGCGCTCACGCGTCGCCTGAACACCCCTACGCGGCGTTGTAGGTACAAAACCGCCTCAGCGCGCCTTCGTGACCAGGCTCTTCATGATTGAGCCGCCGAAGTCGGGCCAGGGGGGCCGCCAGATCCGTCGATATGGCGCGGACCACCTGCGAACGAAGGTTAGATCACTCAAGCGCTGAACGAATGATCTGCGCCGCCCCACTCGACCAGAGACCTGTGAGGCTGGAGCCCCGGGGACTTGGGCGCTGGTGCCTACTATCGCCGAATGAGCGCCGATTCGTTCTCGATAGTCACGGGCTGGAGGTCGTCCGCTGGGGTGAAACCGAGCACGCGACCATAGAAGTACAGCTCTGCTTCGCTCGTCCGGCGGATGTTCTCCGCCACGCGAAACCCGTGTTGCTCTCCCTCGTAGGCGACATAGGCGTAGGGGACTCCCTTTTCCGCTAGAGCGGCGGCCATCGTCTCGGCTTGGGCTGGCGGTACCACCTTGTCTTCGAGGCCCTGGAACAGGATCATCGGTGTGCGGAGCTGATCGGTGTGAAAAATCGGCGAGCGCGCCTCATAGGTCGCTCGCGCCTGCGGCCAGGGCCCGATCATCGAGTCGAGGTAGCGGGCCTCGAACTTGTGCGTTTCTCTGGCCAATGCGCCCGCGTCCGCCACGCCGAAGTAGCTGGCGCCGGCGGCGAAGACGTCCCGGAACGTGAGGGCGCACAGTGTTGTGTACCCGCCGGCGCTCCCGCCGTGTATGAGCAGGCGCCGCTTATCGGCACGACCGGAGTTCGATAGGAAGAGAGCAGCGTTCACGCAGTCATCGAGGTCGACCACACCCCAGTTTCCCCTGAGCCGCTCCCGGTAGGCGCGGCCATAGCCGGTGCTGCCGCCGTAATTGACGTCTACGACGGCGAAACCCCGGCTTGTCCAGAACTGGATCCCGTAGTTGAGGACCGAGCTGGCGGCCGATGTAGGCCCGCCGTGACTGCGCACGATGAGAGGCGGAAGCTCGCCGGCTGGGGCCTCGAAGTCGGCGTTCTTCGGCGGGTAGTACAGCGCATACGCGGTGAGCCCGTCTTCTGTGGGGAACTCGAAGGGCTCGGGAAGAGAGAGGCACCTGGGATCGACCGCCTTCTCGCGGCTCCGCTTCACTACCTCGATTTCAGCGCTCTCGTCCTCGCGCGGCGCGATTCGCACGACGGACTCGGGCGTGGTCGAAGAGCCGGCCAGTGCCACCACGAAACTGCCGTCTGGCGCCGTGCGCAGATCGCGGAAGCTCGTAAAGTCTGTGTCGACTCGGATGAATGTTTCGGTTCCGGGCACGAGGATCCCGAGGAGCGAGAGACCTCCTTCGCTCCACGAGGCGAGCACCCTCCCATCCGCCAGGAAAGCGTACGAGGACAGCCCGAAAGCCCAGTCGGGCTCACCGAGGTCGGCTTCCATCGGGGCGAGGTTGGTCGCTCCGTGTTGATCGGCGGAGTAGAGGTTCCACCAGCCGGTCCGGTCCGACACGAAGTGGAGCCTGCCGTCGGAGCTGTACTTGGGCTGTATCACCGACTCGTTCAGCCCTCCCGCAACGAGCCGGAGCGTCCCGAGCGACATGTCGCCCTCGAGCTCGGCTTCCCAGAGACCGGTGCCGTCCCAGGGCATGTTCGGATGGTCCCAGCAGGCCCAGGCGACCCTCGACCCGTCCGGCGAGAGCGCGGGCCGGCCGAAGAAATCGTGTCCGTCTGCGAGCACCGTCGGTTCCCGCGAGCCGTCGGTCGGTAGCACAACGAGGTCGTTCACCACCCGGGCGGGATCGTCCGGCGCCGGATGCTGCTCGCGTACAGTGACGATGTAGCGCCCGTCTGGAGTCAGCATCGGCGCTGCGTAGCGCACCGAGCGCTCGCTTGGAGGCTCAGCCGTGATCGGCTGGGGTTCGTCCGTGTTCGCGCTTATCCGATAGAGACGCTGATCGGCGAAGTTGGAGAAGTACACGGTGTCGTCTGTGTGCACGGTGTAGGCGAGTCCGCCGTACTCGTGGGCCAGTGTCCGGGCGTTGAAACTGGCTCCGAAGACATCCTCGCCAGGGCCGCCTCCGTCGTTTGGCTGCCGCATGAGTACGACACGGCCACCGTCGGCTGGGCGGCGCTCTGACCAGTAAGTGAAGCGCGACGTGGCAAGGGGAAAGCCGAACCCAGCGCTCTGCTCGACCAGGGCGTCGAGTGTGATGGGCGACGTCCAGGATCCATAGGGCGCGATCTCCATCACGGCACCCTAGCCAAACCAAGCGCGCTGCCTCGGCCGGCGGGGCGCTTGGCGTTGGCCTGATCGTCGACACCAACCCTATTCGTTGCCGACGTCTACTTCGACAAGTACGCCGAAATGGTCGCTCGCCCGGGCGCCGTCCGAATCGCGATCGAAGACGACCTTTGTGTTTTCGACCCGGCAGTGCGCCTGCGGGTGCGCGTGGTCTGAGCCGATCAGGACGTCTCGAGCGGGCTTGTGAAGCCACGCTCAATTTCGTGGCCGCGCCCGAATCAGCGTTCGGAATGGCCCTGGGGAGCTAGCCAGGCACCCTCGCCATTTCGGCGACGCACCAGTCGCTCCCTCAATTAGTGCTTTGGCGTACACGCGCTCGGTGCCGCCTCGTCTCAGGTAGGTCCGACCGCGAAGGCGTGGGCGGCATGGCTTCACTACGGCCTCGGGCTGAGCTTTCAAAAGACGTCCAGCCTGCTCGCCCGCCTCGGAGTCAACCTCACCGCCGGGGCGATCAGCCAAGGCGCCCAGTCGACCTCGACCGCCCTCGTCCCGGTGCAGGACTCGATCGTGAAAGCGGTGAACGACTCGACGATGATCGTGCCCGACGAGTCGGGATGGCGCGTCGGCGGCGAGGGTGCGTGGCTCTGGGTGGCCGCGACCCCTGGTGCCACCTGTTCTGAGTCGCTGACGGCCGTGGCTTTGACGAGGCGTGCGAGGTGATCTCGCCGGAGTACTCCGGTGTCATGGTGCGCGACGGCTGGGCTCCCTCCCGCCGCTTCGAGAAGGCGACACACCAGACCTGTATTGCCCACCTTCTCCGTCGGTGCGACGAACTCATCACGGACCTGCCCGTCGGGGCGAGGAGCACGCCTCGCAGGGTCCGGGAGACCCTGACCGGGGCGCTCTGCGCCCGCGACCTCGACGACGCCGAGCGGGCGGCGGTGCTCGCGGATCTCGCCGAGCGGTTCGCGATGCTCGCCGACGACGCTCACCCCGACAACGAGAACCACAAGCTCGTGGCGCACCTGTCCGCCGAGAAGGACGCACTGTTCACCTTCCTCACCCACAAAGGAACCGACGCCACGAACTGGCGAGCCGAGCAGGCGATCCGGCCGGCGGTCGTGAACCGCAAGGTCTGGGGAGGCAACCGGACGGGGCGTGGAGCCGCCACCGAGGGACGGATGATGAGCGTGCTCCGGACCGCATCCCAGCAAGGAGTCGAGGCCATCGACTTCCTCAGCCGCCTTGCCCGTGCACCGACGCCAGCAGAGGTTCCGTCGCTTTTCACCTGAATCATCAGCTGTTCGGCGCCGCATTCACCGAACTACGGGAGGTCGCCCCCCGCTATCCAAATACGACTCGAGCCGCACCCCGACAAGACGAAGATCGTGTACTGCCAGGACACGAAACGCCGAGGCGAGGCGGAGCAAACCAGCTTCGACTTCCTCGGCTACACCTTTCGGGGCAGGCGGGCCAAAGGCAAGCATGCCTACTTCGTGAACTTCTCACCGGCCATGAGTCCCAAGGCCCAGAAGGCGATTGGCCAGAGGGTCAGGGGCTGGCATCTCCGGCGGCGCACTGGATCGGATCTGTCCAGGCTCGCTGAGGACATCAATCCTCAGGCCCGAAGCTGGATCAACTACTACGGGGCCTTCTACCGCTCCGAGTTGAACTTCCTTGTGCGGCGCATCAATGCACACCTCATTCGGTGGGCAGTGCACAAGTTCAAGCGTCTCAGGGACAAGCCAACGAGGGCCTGGCCCGGCTCAACGCCGTTGGTTCAACGTGAGCCACGGCTCTTTGCCCATTGGTGGCTCGTCTCATCACCAAACGACCGACCTGTGGGAGCCGGATGACGGGAGACTGTCACGTCCGGTTCTGAGAGAGCCGGGGGATGAGACTCCCTCCGGCTACTTGCCCAAGTGAGCGCGAGGCCGTTCTCCCCTGCAGACCCTGCCACTTTCCTGAACGCCGCTAAAGCTCCGGGTCGATTGTACTAAGTGGCCGAGCCACCGAATAGCACTCTAGGAGCGCTGGCCTATCGACTCTCCAAGCACTCGAGAATACAATTCCGGTGGATAGTCGGTCGTGCCCAACGAGATGAGCCTAGCGCCCCAGGTGAAGTAGAGCGCAGCGCTGCCGACGTCGTTCCAACCAAGCAAGGCTCCACAGGTCTGGCCTAACGTGAGGTCAATGAGGAGAGAGGCCCCGCACGGGATCACCTTTTCACGCCAACTGAACAAATAGAGGCCGTCTCGAATCCGGTAGACGGTGGTCGCTTCAGTATCTGCGAGACCCACCTCTGGCCCGCGTAGACAGAGCCAGGTAAACAGCCGAGGAGTCAGATACACGTGTTCGTATATCTGGTCGTCACCATAGATGCACATAACGCGCTTCCCGACGAGATCCTCTGTCTCCGAGGGAGCCTCGCCCTGCGGAATACATCCATCTATGATACCGCTTATAAATTCGCTTGACACTGCTGTCATGTCGCTGGTGGCACGACCTAAGGTCGAGATTGCTGCTACCGAGTAGCCAGATTCAAAGTCCAATGTGAGCGCCGTTGTGCGTTGAGGGCAGTCTACTGATTGGAAGTGTGCTAGATAGAGCTCAGGAGCCGGATTAAATATCTCACCTACACCTTGCTCACGGTCGCCCCGTCGTGGCCCAGAGGCGAAACACGACTCGAGATTCGTCGAGCTCGTGAAACGGTATCGAATGGACTGTCCGTCTTGCCTCAAGACGGACACCTCTCGGCCCGCGAGAACTCCGGTAGGGGCCGGTTTGTAGTTACCGTGTTCTGAGCGAAGCACGCTCAGCGGAGGCCAAGAGGAGTGATCCTCGTAGCGGATCGACGGGCGCTCAGGGGTCACAAGTTCCATATCTATCATGATTTGGAGATGCTGAGTGCACCTGACATCAGCACTTTGTCAATGGCCATTGAGTTCCGCCCGCTGACGGCCACGGGAGTCGCGCTGTGGCGGCCACCAGTTCTGCCGTTGAGCATCAGGGCAGTGGCTTCACCCCCTTGCCGGTCGTGGCCTGTTGGAGTCGCACGCTGTCGCCCGTGGTGACACACAGATAGGCGTGTTGCATGAGACGGTCGACCGTGGCACTCGCGAGGGTCTTCGGCATGAGCTCGTCGGAGCCGGAAGGGTGCAGGTTCGAGCTGACGGCGATGGAGCGTCGCTCGTAGGCCGCGTCGACGAGGCGGTAGAGGCCCTCGGCGGCATCGAGGCTCACCGGCAAAAGTCCTATGTCGTCAAGCTATGCGGACATCGGCATAGTTGGACCTATGCCGACCAGTACGGAACTATGCCGACACGGCGACACCGGTGATGCCCAAGTCCTGATGCTGGTGGTCTTCTGCCGCCTGTGATGGTGGGGGAGGTCGGCATAGTTACAGAGCTTCGAGGAAGTCAGACCGCTTTTCCTCGGTGAGCTTGGACAGGCCCTTCGGACCGTGGATCTTCGCCAAGAGCGCAGCGGTGCCACCGGCGCTGTACTCAGCGCGCCACCGCCACACCGTTGTCTCATTCACGCCGAAAGCGGCCGCCACGGCCCGCTGGCTGGCCGTATCAGCGTTGACAAGCTGCACGGCGCAGAGCCCGCCGTGCAGCGGGATCGGTGGCGTCCCAGGTACTCACCACCTGACCCCACACGAACACCGACCCGTTGCCAGAGTCGTCCTCGAGCAATGCGATGCCATCGGCGATGGGAACCGAGCCAACAGGATGAAGCGAGAGCGGCAGTTGCACCGCCCTCAGTTTCACCGCTGCGCGTGCTGCCGTGGGGACCCCTCGGGACGGCCAGGTACTCTGCGTCTGTTATCTCACCCTTTAGCCTGGATCCACCGCCTGACCGGGGCTGAGGTAGCTCGCGTATCCGCGTAAAAGGCCCCCTGGGCTGGGAGAATGACGGTGCTTACGACGTCAGAACCCCACAGCCCGGGAGGCACTTTCAGTGAAGCAAGTATCGCGCGGTCTCGACCGGATCGCGGTGGCATTCGATGACCCGTCACTCGTCGCCAACGCCGGCCTGCTTCTCGTCTCGAGTCTCGTCTGCCGCCTCGGCCTGGAGAGCCTCATCGACGACACTGTCCGGCTCACCGGTCGAGCGGGTGGCTTCCGGCCGGGCCGTAAGGTGCTCAGCCTCGTGCACGCCATCGTGGCAGGCGCCAGCCACATCGATCACGCTGACATGCTGCGCGCCGGTGCCACGAAGGCTGTGCTCTCGCGCAAGGTGATGGCGCCTTCCACTCTCGGCACCTTCCTCCGCTCATTCAGCTTCGGACACGTCCGCCAGCTCGAGGTCGTGATCGCAGAAGCGCTCCGCCGCGCCTTGGTCTCTCGGCGCCGGGCCGGCTGGTCGTCTCGTGGTCGACGTGGACTCGACGATCTGCGAGGTCGAAGGCAAGAAGAAGCAGGTGCCTCCTACGGCTACACCCACGTGCTCGGCTACCACCCGCTCCTCGCAACGCAGGCCGACACCGGAGAGGTGCTGCACGCGAGGATGCGAAAGGGCTCGGCCAACACCGCGAGAGGCACGAGACGATTCATCGAAGAGCTCGTCCCGCGGCTTCGCCGCGCCGGAGCTTCAGGTGAGATCGTCTGCCGGCTCGACTCGGGCTTCTGGTCGAACGACACCCTAAAGACGTTGTCTCGCCTGAAGGTCTCCTACACCATGGCCGTGCGCACCGGGGTAAAGACGGTGGCAGCCGCCATTTCCCGGATCGACGAGGACGCCTGGGTCGGGATCGACTACACCTCAGACGGCATCGCCGAGGTGGCCGAGACGACCTACAAGGGGCGGCGCCTCGTCGTCCGGCGCACGCGGCTCGTCGGTCCACAACAAAAGCTGTGGCCCGACTGGCGCCACTTCG
>PLDN01000125.1:0-133 GCA_003136185.1 Acidimicrobiaceae bacterium
CGCGGTCTGCAGAACCCGAGCCTTGATCTCTGTGGCCCTCGTCGCTAGAATTTGACTCTGTCTTCGACACTAGGAGCCTTTATGACGAGCACACCTGGTAGCGGCCTAGACCCTTGGCAGTACCCGGGTGACC
>PLDN01000125.1:226-5409 GCA_003136185.1 Acidimicrobiaceae bacterium
TGGCAGCCAATCCTGGCAGCCAATCCTGGCAGCCACTAGGTTTCTCGAGCCCTCTGCGCACGGAGCGGGGAGATGTCGGTCGCCGCCGTTGCGTCTCAGGCCGCTCCCGGCCTTCATTTCGCTTCGGCGGGGAAACGGCCGTGGAGAGCATCCAAGGACACGTCGGGATCCGCCAGGCGGGCCGTGTCCACCTGACCGCCGGAGCGAATCAGTGCGGTGATGGCGTCGCCGACGTCCCAAACGTTGACGTTCATGGCAGCCACCACCTGACCTTTGCGGAGCCAGAACGCGATGAATTCTCGCGTGGCCACGTCTCCGCGGAAGATGACCTGATCATAGGAGCCGGCCTCGACGTTGCCCCAATACTCCATTCCCATGTCGTACTGGTCGGAGAAGAAATACGGCACATGGTCGTACGCAGCATTCCGGCCCACCATGTTGGCTGCCGCTGCCGGTCCCTGGTTCAGCGCCGCCGACCAGTGCTCCAGGCGGAGACTGCGGCCGAGGGACGGGTAGAACGCGTTGGCCACGTCGCCAGCAGCAAAAACGTCGGGGTCCGAGCTGGCTAGGTACTCGTTGACGACGATCCCGTTGTCGACAGTCAGCCCGGCTGCCTCGGCCAGCTCAACGTTGGGCGTGATGCCGACACCCACAATGACCACATCGGCATCGATACAGCTGCCATCAGCAAGGCGTATCCCACTGGCGCGATGGTCCGCGACGACGATCTCGGCCACCTCAACCTCCATACGCAGCTCTACTCCATGTTCGCGGTGCAACGCGGCATAGATCTCAGCCAGCTCCCGGCCGAGTACGCCCAGCAGCGGCAACTTGGCCATCTCGATCACCGTTGCATCGACACCAGCGGCACGAGCCGCGGCTGCCGTCTCGAGACCAATCCATCCCGCGCCGATGATCGCCACCCGCTTTGCGCTCGCGAACGCCGACTTGATCGCCTCGCAGTCCTGTATGCCGCGTAGGTACAACACCCCGTCGAGGTCGCTGCCCGGCACGGACAGCACACGTGGTGAAGAGCCAGTAGTCACCAGCAGCTTGTCGTAATCAATCCGCTCATCGTTCTGGGCAATCAGTTGGTGAGCCACTAAGTCGATACCAGTGACCCGGCTTTCGAGACGTAGCTCGACGTCGTGCTCGGCGTACCATTTCTCAGGGTGTACGTAGATCTTCTCCTTGTCGACCTTACCCTGCAGGTAGTCCTTGGAAAGCGGGGGGCGGTCGTAGGGCCGCTCGGCCTCCTCTCCGATCAGCACGACCCGGCCGTCAAAGGCCTCGGTACGCAAGGCCTCGGCCGCCTTGGAACCGGCCAAGCCTGCACCCACGATCACGAACGTCTTTTGTGTTGTCATGTCATGAACACCTCTTTGTTCTTGGGAACCGGACGCTTGCCTGATCAAAGTTTTGTTCAATTGACCCGGGCCTCGATAGACCCCTTGGCCTTAGCGCCACGTTGAGCGAGTCGTGAAGCCAGGACCAACCGTCCTCAAGAAAGACAAGGATTTCGACGGTCGGCGCGGGTTCATCAACTCGTTCGACCACCCGCTACAAGAGGTAGCGGCGACGTATGGCGCCACCTACGACGGCGCACTGGGCTGGCCAGCAGAGACGATCGCCGTAGACCTAGCGGGCAACGAACTCCAGGTGGCGATCAAGATCCGAGGCTCAGTACCAATGCTTTCGGCCGCGGAACTCTCGGCCGGTGGCTCCGGCGATGGCCAGTACGGCGCCGACGATGAGGACGATGATGCCGATCGTCCAGATGATCGCGATCTTGGCGATGAAGCCGATGATCAGCAAGATGATCCCGATAACAATCACGGTGTTCCCCTCTGTTGAACGCGGGTTGGTCAGGTAGCCAAACACGCCGTGGGCACGATTGCCGCGGCGAGTAGTCGGTCGTCGGCGCTAAGCGATCCGCTCGGATAGGCGGACAGCGTCCTCTGGCGAATTCTGGAGACAAACGAGTCTATTAGAACAAGTCTGACCGCGCGGGTGGGGCTGGTGGTGGATAGTCGGGATCGGCTGCTGCTCGCTTCTTGAAAACCGCCAAGCACATCGCGAGAGTGACGTTCGGGTCGTGACCGTCGTGAGGCGCACGCAGGCCGAGCTCAGAAGTCGCACAGGCGGTGACCGTCCCGATGAGGAGCGCCCGTGTCGCCGGGCGTGGCACCGCACGGCCGTGCAAGAGATCGGCGACCTGGCTGAGCGCGATCCCGGTCTCCCGGGCGACGGGCCGGATACCCATAAGGCGGCCCACCGGGCACTTATCCCCTCGCGACATCACAGAGCGCCCCCGGCAGGACTCGAACCTGCGGCACGCGGTTTAGGAAACCACTGCTCTATCCTCTGAGCTACGGGGGCCAGGGCCACTTCTGCAAAACCATCCCAGGTGGTCATTCCACCGCTGGGTACGCTTCCCAGATGCGAGGCAGCATACGAGAGCGGGCGCCGAGCGTCTTCAAGTTCCACTCTCAGGCTGAGAACGGTGCCGAGCGACTCGAACGCGTGGTCGGCGGCCCGTGATACACGCCCTTCTCTCCGCCTGGGACTGGCTCCTAAGTTTGACCGGCGCAAACTTCGAGGGCGGGCGGGTGTACGGCTTCTGGTCGGGCTTCGCCGGCTCGAACATAGCGATGCTCGGGGGGATCTGGCTATACCTGCGCCACAGCAACTGCATTAAACAGCGATGCTGGCGGGTTGGTCGGCACAAGACCGCTGCCGGACATCCTGTTTGTAAGCATCACAACCCGGAACTGCGAGGACGTAGCGGCCTGTCAGGCGACGAGATCGACGCCGCCCACGAGGCGGCCAAGGCCAGAAAGTGATCGCTGCGTCGTAGCCATCACCTCTTGCGGGCTGCGCCGCTGCGAGGACACGTGACGACGTGGTCGTCGACTACCCCCACCGACTGCAGGAACGAGTAGATGATCGTCGTGCCGACGAAGGTGAATCCCCGGCGCTTCAAGTCCTTCGAGATCCGGTCGGACAGCTCGGTGTGTGCCGGCAGTTCCGAAAGGGTCGTCGGCCGGTTGACGATCGGGTCCTCGTCGACCCACGACCAGACGTAGTCGGCGAACTTCCCGAACTCGCTCTGTGCGCGAAGGAACGCCTGCGCGTTCTTGATCGCACCCCGAACCTTCAGCCGGTTCCTCACGATCCCGGGGTCCACGAGCAGGCTCGCCACTTTCGCCTCGTCGTACTGGGCGACTCGCACAGGATCGAGTCCGTCGAAGGCGTGGCGGTAGCCATCGCGCTTGTTGAGGATGGTCGACCACGAAAGGCCCGCTTGGGCGCCCTCCAAGATCAGCATCTCGAACAGGTGGAGGTCGTCGTGGGACGGAACGCCCCATTCGTCGTCGTGGTACGCCCGCATTGCGTCGGAGGACTCGGCCCAGCTGCATCGTCCAGACGAGCTGCGATCCGCGGTCGGCATGACCCAATCCTTGCAGCACGCCAGCCGGCATCGACCACCGCGTCACGACCCAATACAATTCGGCATGTCCGAGTTCGACTTCGACGCAGCCTTCGGCGAGAACTACCTCCACTTCTACGTGCCGCTGCTCAATGACGAGCGCAACCGGGCCGAAGTCGACGAGATCATCGAGACACTCGGGCTGAAGCCGGGAGACCGTGTCCTCGATGCCCCTTGCGGCCACGGACGCATCTCGAATCTGCTCGCCAGCCACGGCATGATCGTCACGGGTGTGGACCAGTCCGCCCTCTTCCTCGAGAAGGCGGCGTCCGACGCGGCCGCGCAAGGCGGATCGGTCCCGCAGTACCTCCGCGGAGACCTGCGTGACCTGCCCCTCGAGGAGGGAGCGGCGGGGAGTCACGATGCGGTCGTGTGCTGGTTCACCTCGTTCGGCTACTTCGACGACGAGGGCAACCGAAAGGTGTTGAGCGAGTTCCGCCGGGCGCTCCGGCCTGGTGGCACGCTCCTAATAGAGACGATGCACAGAGACGCCTTCATCCGCTTGTTCACCCCGGACCCCTTCGCCCACGTGACTCGAGCAGGCGAGGACGGAAAGGACCTCGAGATCGACGTGACCACCTTCGATTCCGAGCTCGGAAGTCTTCGTACGCGGCGCACCGTCGTGAGGGACGGCGTCGTATCGTCGCACGTCTTCACGATCCGGTTGCCGGCGCTCACTGAGCTCAGGCAATGGCTCCGCGAGGCGGGCTTCTCATCGGTCGCGTTCCAGTCACGTCACGGCGAAGCTCTCACATTGGAAACGCGCCGGCTCGTGGTGCTCGCCCGCGCTTGAAGCGCGCGT
The DNA here is from genome assembly GCA_003136185.1 of Acidimicrobiaceae bacterium. GTDB lineage: Bacteria > Actinomycetota > Acidimicrobiia > Acidimicrobiales > Bog-793 > Palsa-601. The sequence continues at coordinate 4,519 of PLDN01000125.1, forward strand.
GAGGCGCAGCCCTACGGCCGCCCGGCGCTCACGAGCCCGACGAAGAACATCTGTGAGTAGCTCACGTTCGTTCCGGTGTGCGCCGCCTGGATAACGGTTGCGGCGCCGTACGTGCCGGATCCGACGTACATCACGACGTGGGTGATCGCTGTGTTGCCATCGTTTGCGAAGTGATAGAAGAGCAGGTCACCAGGTTGGAGATCAGCGAGGGGCTCGGGCTTCGACGATTCCCACTGAGCCGTCGCCGAATGCGAGAGCCCTATCCCGGCTTTGTACCAGGCGAGCATCGTGAGTCCGGAACAGTCGACCCCCTGCTTGGAGGCACCACCCCAGACGTAAGGGATGCCGAGCATCTTGCGTGCGGCATCGACAGCCTCGAGACCCTGAGCGGCAGTCGCAACCTTGCCGACCGATGAACCTGCCAGATTGAGGCCTTTGTACGGGCTGCCGGTCGGGAGCGGCGAGAGCAGCCGCGCCATCTCCTTCTTGCCGACGAGAGTGAGCAGCTTGGCCTTGATTTGGTTCACCTGGACTGCAGCGTCGAACTGAAGCAGCAACGCTTGATTGCGAAGCGCCTCGAGCGCCGAGACGTATCGACTGATCGACTCGGAGGTGGCTCTCGCCTGTGAGTCGAGGCTCGTCGCGTGAGCGAAATCCTGCACGTAGGCGCGGACGGCGCTGCTCACGTGACCGGTGGCGACGGACGCGTAGACCTCGACCATGCTTCCGCTCGAGAGGTTGTTCGCAAGCAATGAGTCGTCGACTGAGGAGGTCTGGCCAGTCACGTACGCCTCGATGGCTGCCTGCCGCAATTGGACTCTTGCGGCCTGCAAGGTCCGATTCGCTCCCTGCTCTTGACTGTCGAGCTGCAGAACGTGCATGTCCGCCTTC
>PLDN01000056.1 GCA_003136185.1 Acidimicrobiaceae bacterium
GCCTTCGGCCCTACGTCAGAAGATCCCGGCCTCGAGCCCGGCGGCGAACGCCCCGCCTAGTTCCTGGGCGGCTTCGGCCGACTCCGAGGTGATCGGGCCGACCACTTCGAGGATCGGGAGCACCCGGCGCCACTTGAGGCCGATGACGATCCGCTCGACGCTGGAGGCTGCGCCAGAGGTGTCCGTGTCCCCCTTCACGAACAGCGCCCACGGCAGGCCGACGGTCTTGTCGAGGCACGGGTGGTAGACGCGTTCGAGGAAGTCCTTCACGGCACCGCTCATGTAGCCGAAGCGTGCGGGCGTGCCGAGAATCACCCCGTCGGCGGAGAGGACGTCGCTCGAACTCGCAGCGAAGGCGTCAAGCACGACGACCTCGCTCCCCGGCGAAGCTGCTTCCTCGGCGGCGGCACTGACGAGCGAGGCGAGCTCGGCGGTATGGCCCGCACGAGAATGGGAGACGATGAGGAGCTTCAGGAGAGCCCTTCCCGGCCGGCTGCACGTTCGCGCGCGGCAGTCACGAGCGCGTCGAACAGCGCCGGGTCGGCGCCCGCCTCGGGATGCCACTGCACTCCGAGGAGGAACGGGACTGTCGGGTCCTCGACCGCTTCGATCACGCCGTCGTCGGCGTGCGCGCTCGGGGTGAGGCCGCGGCCGAGGTCGGCGATGGCCTGATGATGGTGGGTCGGTACGCCAGCAGACTTCCAAGAGAGCACCGAGGCCAGCTTGGTTCCGGGCTCTATGTGCACCGCGTGCTCTCCGAAACTACCCGGAGTGGGCGAATGACCCTCGTGACCGAGTACATCGGGAAGGTGCTGCACGAGGGTGCCGCCTCTTGCAACATTGAGAACCTGCAGGCCGCGACAGATCGCGAGCGTCGGGACCTCCCCCTCGACAGCCGCGCCGATCGCCGCCAGCTCGAGGGCATCCCGCTCGCCGCCGGCAACGACGGTCTGATCGTGGGCGGAAGCACCGTAGTAGGTCGGATCGATATCGTTCCCGCCAGAGACGACGAGCCCGTCGAGGCGAGCGACGACCTCTTCGGCCTCAGCCGGTGTGAGGTTCTGGGGTGGGAGGAGGACCGCGATGGCGCCTGCCCGCTCTATGGCACGGACATAACTGACAGGGATGATGGCTGCGACCGTTCTCCAGCTGCCCCAGGCAGCTTCCTCCTCGTAGCAGGTGATCCCGACGATCGGCCTTGTTGTTCGCTGGGGACGTGTCAACTTTGACATGTCGCTACTCACTTTCAAGTGGCGTTACGTAGGCGGCGTGGATCCCTCCGTCGACCATGAACGTCGAAGCCGTGATGAACGAGGCGTCGTCAGAGGCCAGGAACGCGACCGCGGCGGCAATCTCCTCGGGCTCGCCAAAGCGCCCCATCGGCACGTGAACTAGACGCCGGGCGGCGCGGGCGGGGTCCTTCGCGAACAGCTCCTGCAGCAGCGGAGTGTTGACCGGACCAGGGCAAAGTGCGTTCACCCGCACACCCTTGCGAGCGAACTGCACGCCCAGCTCGCGAGACATCGAGAGCACCCCGCCCTTCGAGGCCGTGTAGGAGATCTGCGAAGTGGCCGCTCCTAGGACGGCCACGAACGACGCCGTGTTGATGACACTGCCGCCGCCGTGCTCGAGCAGCCGTGCGATTCCCGCTTTGCAGCACAGGTAGACGCTCGTGAGATTGACCTCCTGCACACGGCGCCAGGCGTCGAGGTCGGTCGTCAGAATGGAGTCGTCGTCGGGGGGCGAGATTCCGGCATTGTTGAAGCAGACGTCGAGCCCGCCGAATCGCTCGATCGCCGCGTCGTACATCGCCTCGACGTCAGTCGCGCTCGTCACGTCCGTACGGACGAAGAGCCCGTTCACTTCGGCCGCTAGCTCAGACCCGTGTTGCTCGTCGAGGTCGGCCACCACGACGAGTGCCCCCTCGGCCGCAAGTCGCCTGACCGAGGCTCTGCCGATCCCGCTCGCGCCGCCGGTGATAACCGCCACCTTGTCATCGAGCCGTCCCATGAACGATCCTCACTCCCCTGTCTGGATGAACACGTTCTTCACTTCGCTGAACCCGTCGAGCGCGTCCGGACCGAGCTCACGACCGAGTCCAGACTGCTTGAAACCACCGAACGGGGTCGAGTAGCGGACCGACGAGTGGGAGTTGACCGAGAGAGCGCCCGTCTCGACCGCCCGCGCGACCCGGAAGGCACGCCCGACGTCTCGCGTCCAGATCGACCCCGACAGGCCGTAGGGGGTGTCGTTTGCGATGCGAATTGCGTCGGCCTCGTCGTCGAAGGGCACGACCACCAGCACGGGTCCGAAGATCTCCTCAGTTACGGCCCGGGCACCGGGCGCTATCGGAGCGAGCACCGTCGGCGGGAACCAGTATCCGGGCCCGTCGGGCACCGATCCTTGGAAGGCCACGGGAGCACCCTCAGGTACGAACGATGCGACCGCCTCTCGTTGCTCGGCGCTGATGAGCGGGCCCATCTCGGCATCGTCGGCTGACGGGTCTTTCACCCGAAACGACTTCACGGCGGGCTCGAGCAACTCAAGGAAACGGTCGTAGACGGATCTTTCGACAAGGAGCCGGGAGCGCGCACAGCAGTCCTGGCCTGCGTTGTCGAAGACAGACGAAGGAGCAGTGGCGGCGGCTCGCTCGAGGTCGGAATCCGCGAAGACGATGTTGGCGCTCTTCCCACCGAGCTCGAGGGTGACGCGCTTCACCTGATCGGCGCAGCCAGCCATGATGCGCTTTCCGACCTCGGTCGAGCCTGTGAAGCAGATCTTGCGGACCGCCTCGTGGGTCACGAAGCGCCATCCGACGACGCTTCCACGCCCCGCCAGCACCTGGAAGACGTCCTCGGGGATGCCAGCCTCGTGGCATAGCTCGGCGATGCGCATCGCCGTAAGCGGAGTCAGCTCCGCCGGCTTCAGTACGACGGCGTTGCCGGCCGCCAGCGCCGGGGCGAAGCCCCAGGAGGCAATCGGCATCGGGAAGTTCCAAGGGACGATGATGCCGACGACGCCGATCGGCTCACGGAAGGTGATATCTACCCCGCCGGCCACGGGAATCTGGCGACCGAAGTGCCGCTCGGGAGCGCCGGCGTAGTAGTTGAGGACGTCTCGGACGTTGCCGGCCTCCCAGCGGGCGTTGGAGATCGTGTGCCCGGAGTTCCGCACCTCGAGCTGGGCGAGCTCCTCGATCGCGGCGTCGATGGCCTCGGCCGCACGGCGGAGCAGTCGGGCGCGATCGCCCGGGGCGACGCTCGCCCACTCGCTCTGCGCACGCACTGCCCTTTCGATCGCCGCGTCAACACCATCGGCGTCGACCTGCTCGATGGACGCGATGACGCTCTCGTCTACGGGGCTGATGACGTCGTGGCTCACGGCACTGTTGTAGTGGACGGCGCGCGGTTCAGGCGAAGTGGGCGACGAGCAGCCACTCAGAGCCGCTCGAAGCAGCGGTACCGCTCCCAGTCGGTCACCGCGGACTCGAAGGCAGCGAGCTCTACGCGAGCCATGTTGGTGTAATGGTCCACCACCTCGTCACCGAGTGCGACGCGGGCGACCGTGCTCTTCTCGAAGAGCGCAGCTGCCTCCGAGAGCGTGGTCGGGACCCGCGGGAGATCGGCCACGTAGGCATTGCCGGCACAGACCGGCCCGAGCGGTAGGTCGTTGTCGACGCCGTGCAGCCCTCCGGCGACGAGCGCAGCGATGGCCAAGTAAGGGTTGACGTCGCCTCCCGGCACGCGACATTCCACGCGAAGTGACGCGCCGTGACCGACGAGACGGTAGGCACACGTCCGGTTGTCGCGTCCCCACGCGATCGCCGTCGGAGCGAACGAGCCTGCTGCGTAGCGCTTGTAGCTGTTGATGTTCGGGGCGAACAAGAGCGTGAAGTCGGGCAAGGTCGCGAGTAGGCCCGCGAGGAAGGAATCGAACAATGCCGACTTCCCGTGCTCGCCGGCGCCGGCGAAGATCGGCTCCCCATCGGAATCCCGCAGCGAGAGGTGAATGTGGCAGCTGTTGCCCTCCCGCTCGTCGAACTTCGCCATGAAGGTCAAAGAGCAGCCCTCTTGCGCGGCGATCTCTTTCGCGCCCGTCTTGTAAAGGGCATGCTCGTCAGCCTTGGCCACCAGCTCGTCGTAGCGAAACGCGATCTCGTGCTGCCCAAGATTGCACTCGCCCTTGACCGATTCGACGGTCATGCCCGCCCCGCTCATCTCGCGCCGTATCCGGCCGAGCAGCGGCTCGACCCGAGAGGTACCGAGGATCGAGTAGTCGACGTTGTAGCTGTTGGCCGGCGTCATGTTGCGATAGCCGTTCCGCCAGGCGTCCTCGTAGCGGTCCTCGAAGAGGATGAACTCGAGCTCGGTACCCGCCAAGCCCGTCCAGCCCCGATCGTTCAGCCGGGCGTTCTGGCGTTGCAGGATCCGGCGGGGCGACGGCTCGACTGGCGAGTCGTCCTCCCATGTCAGGTCCGCCTGGCAGAGGACGGAACGCTCGTGCCAGGGCAGCACCCGGAGCGATGCGAGATCCGGACGCATGACGAAGTCGCCGTATCCGGTCCCCCAGGAAGACATGGCGTAGCCGTCGACGGTGTTCATGTCGACGTCGACGGCCATCAGGTAGCTACACCCTTCGGTCGCGTGCTCGGCAACCTCATCCAGGAAGAAACGAGCATCACACCGCTTGCCCTGCAATCTCCCTTGCATATCGGTGATGACCACGAGGACCGTGTCGACGAGACCGTCCTCCACCGCCTCCTCCAGTTGGCTGAAGTTAAGGCGACTACGCGACAAGCTCAATCGACCTCCCTGAGCTCACGCTCGATATTCGTGAACTCCGCTTCGATCGCGGCCAGCTGGCTTTCGTCACCCTGGACGCGGGGTCCTTTGAACCACTTGTGGGCACTGATGATCCACCAGCCTCCCGAGAACAGCAGGACTACACCAACTGCGATCGGCGCGTAGTTGAAGGTGTCGTGGTTGATCGGCGACACTTCGGGCAACATGAACAGGACCGAGATGAAAGCCACCCAGATGATCCCGATCCAGCCCACTATCGGGCTCCAGGCACCGAGGCTCCAGCGACCGCCCTGGAAGTTCTTGCCCTGGAGCCGGCGGAGCAGCGTCGGCAGGACGTAGGCGATGTAGAGGCCGATGGTCGCGATCGAGGTGACGGCCGCGTAGGCGGTGGAATTCCACTTAACCGGCAGCGCAAGCAGGAAGGCGCATACGACCGCGAGCCAGATGGCGTTCGTGGGCGTTCGGGTCCGCGGGTTGATGCGGTGCCAGAAGCGGTGCCCCGGGACGGCGCCGTCGCGCGAGAAGGCGTAGATCATACGGGAGTTGGCGGTGACCGACGCCATGCCGCAGAACGCCTGTGCCATGAAGGCGATCACCAACAAGAACTCGGCGAAGTGGCGGCCGAGGGCAGCGATCCAGATCTGCACCGGCGCCGCGTAGCTGTTGGCGATCGGGACGTACGCCTTCAGGTTCTCGGGCAGGGCGAAGGTGAGCGCAAGGATCAGGATGAAGCCCGCCACGAGTGAGACGACGATCGAGCTTACGATCCCGCGAGGCGCCGCCAAGTCGGCGTTCATCGTCTCCTCCGACATGTGCGCGGAGGCGTCGTACCCGGTGAAGGTGTATTGCGCCATCAACAAGCCGAGCATGAACACGTAGAGCGAGTTATGCCATGCGGTGTTGTTGATGAACTTGGTGAAGACGAACGATGCGCTCGCGTGATGGGCCGGGAGGAACGCGAGAGAGATGGCAATGATGATCACACCGATGATGTGCCACCAGACGCTCACGTCCGAGAGCAACGAGACGACGGTGACGCCGAACGTGTTGAGCAGGCCGTGGATTATCAGGATGCCGGCGTAGATGACGAGCACCCAGCCCTCCGAGGTCGGGTAGTTCGCGACCATGTTCAAGAAGAACGCGAAGAAGGTTGCAAAGCCGAAGTCGATGCCGGCGGTGATTGCCACCTGGCCGAGGAGGTTGAACCACCCGGTGAACCAGCTCCATGCGCCAGGTTGGTTCTTGGCGAGCTTCGCCGACCAGTAGTACAGACCACCGGCAGTCGGGTAGGCGGAGGCGATCTCCGCCATCCCGAGACCGACGATCGTTGTCGCGAGTCCGACGATGACCCAACCCCAGACGAGGTCGACCGGGCCTCCGTAGCTCATACCGAAATAGAAGAGCGTCAGGCAGCCCGACAGTACCGAGATGATCGTGAACGAGACGGCGAAGTTCGAGAATCCGCCCATACGTCGGCGGAGCTCTTGGGCGTATCCGAGCGCATGGAGCTTTGCGGTGTCGTCGTTGACGGCGTGACTGCCGCCGGGGCCCGCACCACTGATCCCTGACATTTAGGACCCCCTCTTTGAACGATCGTTCACTTTTCCCTGCCGCACATGGCAGCAGGTGACAGGGGCAGTGTCAAGCATTACTTCACATTGGCTTCGCCGCACCTTCCTCAACGACTTCCGATCGACCCGCTGACCTGGGAGATGGCGATCGAGAAGGTGCCGTTCGACCCTCAGAAAGAGCGCTCGGCCAGCTACGTCGGTCCGCCCGCTGGCCCTTTAATCACCCCACCAGTCTGACCTGAGCCCCCGCGCCGGATTGCCGAACCGGTTCGAGGGTGATTCACAGGCCTCCGATGTTCGATAGCCGGGGTTCGGTACCGCCCTCAGGCGCTCAAGGCGATGCTAGAGGCCGTGACGACCACGTTCCTACCCCGGCGCTTGGCGGCGAGAAGTCGCCCATCCGCGGCGGTGACCGCTACGTGCCAATCTTTCGCCGGACCGCAGGCAACCCCGAGACTCGCGGTTACGCGGATGCCCGGCGCGACGGCTGTCCAGTCAAGGCCGGAGATAGCAAGTCGCAAGCGCTCGGCGAATCCATAGGCGCCTGCGAGGTCGACGCCCGGCAGCGCTATAACGAACTCATCGCCGCCGTAGCGGATGGCTAGCTGCCCAGTTCGTGTCTTGCTCGACAAGAGCTGGCCGATTTGCCGGAGGACCGCGTCACCGACGTCGTGGCCGAACGTATCGTTGATCTCCTTGAAGGAATCGATGTCGGCGATGATGCAGGCCAACTCGGTCTCCCGCGCCGTCTCTTCGTTGAGGAAGCGTTCGAGCAGACGCCGGTTGCCGATGCCGGTGAGGGCGTCCTCCTCAGCCGATCTTGTCGCTTCCGACGCCTGAGTCTGGAGACTCCTGTGGTCACGCTCCATCTCCACGGCTCCCCAGACCTGTTGCACGAGCTGTCTTGTCTGGCGCTGGTGTATCGCCCACATGTGTCCTTTGACTTCTCGCGTGTGCGCCAGTGCGCTCTTGAGATCGCCTGCGGCCTCCTCGCATGCAGCGAGCTCCTCGAGCGACAGCATCAAGTCGTGCTCGTCCTCGCTCGTCTCGATGATCCGCACATCGCGGTGCGCAGCAGCCAGAGCTTCCTCCACCCGGCCTGCAAGGCGAAGACATCGCGCTTCGACCCATGCGAGGTCGCCGTACTGAGTTGCAGGCGTGATGGCGTTCGCCTCGTTCCGGAACTCGTCAAGCACCTGCAACGCATCTTCCACACGACCCAATTCGCAGAGGACGTCGGCGAGCAGCCGGTAGTTGCCGAGTCGAGGGTTCACCAGCGCCGTCTCCTCGAGGAGCAGTCTTCGAGCCACCGCCTCGGCGCGTTCGAGCCGGTCGATGTCGATTCCCACGTGGGACATTCGCTGCTGCTGGGAGCCAAGCAGCAGCGCGTCCGCGATATTGTACAGCTCGCGGCAGACCCTTTCGCCATCACCTAAGCGCTCGGCGGCAGCAAGCGAGAACTCGAACTGCTCAACTGCGCGGTCGTAGTCAAGGTAGTAGTAGCAGAAGATCCCGAGCCGGTTGGTGATCTCCATCCGGAGACGGTCATCGCTGACCAAGTCCAGGCCGAGGATGCTCTTCGTCGCCAGTTCCGAGGCGAGCGAGACGTTGCCAAGCAGGGAGGCGTGCGCCGCACCGAGGCTCGCTGCGTCGAGGGCAAGCTCAGTGTCGCCGACCATCTCGAAGAGAGTCATGGCCGCAGCTGCGTCCTCACAGGCTTCGCGGTCGAGCGACTGGAATGATCGCACCCGCGCCCGGCAGATGAGCAGCCGGGCTCGGTCACCCGGAGCCGCTACGGACTCGAGCGCCCGCATAATCTCGGGCAAGCACGCCTCGGAATCCTCCGGGGTCGACGCCAGACGCGTGCGCTTGAGCAACGCGTCGAAATCGACGTCCGTACGGACACTCTCGTTCACACCTATATGTATCGGCTAACGAGCGGCGGATCCTTAGGAGACGGAGGTGCGCTCGACTGCCACTTCACCCCAGCACTTGATCCCCGTGCCCTCATCGGCATATTCCTGTATCTCGTCTCCAGCGAAGAATCGCCACCCGGAGTCCTGGAAGGAGTCCGGTCTCTCCCGGTACGCGAAACCAACGGGTCGACCATCGACGGTGACGCGATCACTTGCGTAACAGGCACCGCGGACAGGCACGACGACTTTGGTCTGGTCAGCCGTGAGGAGAAATGCCTTTGCCATCGCCTTCATCATGGCCCGTCGGGCTCGATGCCTCCATCGACGGGATGCTCGTCGAGCGCGGGCTCCGACTGAGCGCACTGCATGGCCGAGTGTCTACCCTGGGTCTTAAACCGCCCGAAGCGGTTGGTGGCCAACTTGGGCCAGCGACGACCAGAGCCCTACATGACCGTACCCCGTTCGGTGGCCGAGGTGCTCGCTAGGCAAACGAGTAGTCCGTCATGGCAGCTTGGGAGGAGCCAGAATGGCGGGGTCCGGTGCCGGCGTAGCGATCATCGCTGAGGCCAAGGAGGGCAAGTGGTGATCAGGAAACGTTCGCTTAGTCCACAAGGTCAGACCTTGGCACCGGCAATCATTGACGAGATCACCCGCTCTGTAGTCACGATGATCTCCGATGCGGAGAACGCGTTGCAACACGCTGCAGACGCGGGAGACCGCCTCGGGGAAGGCTTCTACGCCGGTGTGCGAGTCGCCCTCGCGGAGTTCGATCGTGACTTTGCCCCGCCCGAGCCCCTCGCGGTTGTAACTCCGCTCGACCGCGGGCGCTATCAAGCCTGGGCCGTCCTGGGCGCGACACTCCTCTCCCTGCAGGATGGAATGGCCCCACCGCCGCTCTCTTTGCCGGAGTTCTCCGAACACGATCGTCGGGTGGTAGAGGCAGCAGTGGCGAATCCTGCCCTCGTACGGGTGCGGGCGTGGACCAATGTGCAGCCATCGTCCGACCTCAACCAGGGCAAGCTCGGAGGGGCCGTCTGGGGCAACCTGTTCGTCAACCGCGACGGCATCGGCGTAGGAGCATTGGAACCCGAAGAAGCAATGCTTGCTTGGTCCGAAGTCGCCACGATCGAATACGGGCAGGATTCTGTGTCCGAGCCACGACCCGAGTTAACGATGAACTGTCACGACGGAGAACGTGTCACATATCGAGTCGAACAGCTCTCGGGCGATGCCCTCCGCTCTTTGATTGGCAGTGGAGTTTCGCCCGACGATGCGTCATGGCTCACCGCACGGGCTGAATGGCACGCCGGAGAACGGGACGACTCGCCACATGAGGCTGGCTCAATATCTGCACAGCCGAACTACCTGGCGCTCATTGACTCACAGACGGGCCGAAGCTCGCTACTTCCGTGGCGTCAACTAGAGGAAGTCGGAGTGAAGGCTGGCGAACTTGCCGTAGCGATCGCCGTCGCTCCCCCGAGGTCGTACTTCATCGTCGCAGAACCCCAGACGACTGAAGAGCACGACCGTTGGTTGAGCCTGTTCACTCGTCATGGCATTCCCCAACGTTCCAGTCGGATGGAGCAGGTCTACTCGAAGCCCCAGAACCCAACCGAGACGTCGCGTCTCCCTGTGGACCCCCCGCCGCCAGCACTCAGACGCGTCAACCGACCCACTCGGTTGGGACGCTTCGGCAGGCACAGGTCTGTCGGCGCCAGTGGCCACTCGTTAGATATCGAGGAGCAGCTTCAGAACTTGCTGACGTTGACCGAAGCCATTCTTGCCTCGCTGACCAACGCCAACGTGTCGGATATCGAGTTACAAAAGGCCCAAGATGACGCCGTCCGGGCGAGCGCCGGCTGGACTGAGCTAGCCGAGCAGGGACAATTCGTTACGGTGTCGAAGCCATACTCCGAAGCCATGGCTCATATCGTCATGGGCCTCGAAGGTAGCGACGAATGGCAAGTCATGGAGGGGGTTCGCATGGTTCCAACGGACGCTGCGCGGATCCAACATGGCGACTTGTCTGGATCGGTGGCTCCTCTTGCGAGGTCTCGGAACGACTGGCCGTCGGTGGAGTTCGACCGTGATCGCGAACTTTGGGTCTGTTCAAGTCATAAGGATCCGAAGTGTTCTGAGTGTCCTGGTGGAGCATTCGCTCTGCTTGCAGCCCGCAACAAGAATCGACCTGGTGCGTAACCCCGGTGCATTCGCCTAAGCGGTCTCGGAAGCTACGAGACATAACGACCCCACAGAACACCCCGACACCGTCACGTTCCAGGGCCGTTGCGCCCGGCCAGTCCTACCTGGGCACCCAGAGGTCTTGGGAGAGAGGGGACAAGGGCCGGAAGGCAGGCCAAAGACCGGCGACACGGCCCGGAGGGCCAGGGCCCCCGGCCGGGCGACCAGGGCGAAGGCCGCGGGGGCAGAGCCCCGGAGGCGGCCGGCCCAGCCAGCACCGCCGGGGCGGGACAGGGAGACGGGCGGCGAGGACGGCGAGGGCGGCGAGCAGACAGCGACTTACGACTGCTGGTCCTCCCACAGCCAGGTGTCGTTGAAGTCCTTGTCTGAACTCAACGACCCGCCCCCGAATAAGACAAGCTGTTTGGTCGAAGCATCAAAGGTCATCGAGGTAAACCGACCAGATGGGTGATTAGGTGGCCTCGGTACGAACCAGCCCGATTCCGACCATTCCCAGGTATCGCCGAGCGACTGGGTCCCTCCGTCGCCCTTGCCTATGCCGCCGAACATGAGGAGCTGATTCGTCGAATCGTCGAACGCGATGGCAGCACCACCGCGAGCAGGTGGTGTGGGCTTCGGCGATTTGAGCGTCCAGTTCTCACCTGACCACGTCCACGTCTCTGACGACGGCGTACCCGAAGTCTTCCCGAAACCTCCGAAGAGCACGAGGATTCCGGTGCTCTGGTCGTAGGTCATCGAGCCGTCGTCGGCAGCCGGCGGGCTCTCCTTCGGGCTCAGCCGCTTCCAGGTCGTGCCCGTCCAGTCCCACGTCTGTTGGGTACCCGGACTGCGGTTGGCGTTCCCCCCGAAGATGATTACCTGTTTGCTCTTGGCGTCGTAGGCACAGGCCGCGTAGCTCAGTGCCGGTGGGCTGGTCTTCGGCTTCAGCTTCTTCCAGCTAGCTCCGGTCCACGCCCAGGTCGTGGACTCATGTTCGCCAAGGTTAGTGTTGCCGCCGAACATGATGAGCTGGCGAGTTGATGCGTCGTACGCCATCGCCGCACCCATGAGCCCTGCTGGCGGGCTGACCTTCGGCGAGAGCTTCTGCCAAGTCTTGCCGGTCCAAAGCCAAGTGTCGTCGAACGCGGTAATGCCGCTCGGGACTTCGCCGCCGAACAAGATGAGTTGCTTAGTTGCAGCGTCGTAGGCCATCGCGTACGAGTCGCGGGCCGATGGGCTCGTTTTGGGCCTTTGTTCGACCCAGTTCCACGTGAACGACACCGTCGTTAATGTCACCGAGCCGACGGCCAGCCGGGAACTCGACGCCTTCGCCGAGGAGGGGGCCGTATTAAGAACAGAAGCAGCCGAGATTGAGCAACCGGCCAGCACCGCCACGAGGCCAAGCGCGAGAGCGGTCCGCGAACATCGCGGCCGCGACCAACTACTGCCCATCACGTTCCTCCGCGGTTGCCGACTCACAAACCTAGTGAAATACCAGATCGCAAATGCGGTCGCGTGTTCGCCCGCGAAGGTTGATAGGACCCTGAAGTCAGCCGAGAGCGGTGGCGCCATCAGTACCTCAGAGAGACAGCGGCCTGCCCTGTCGCCACGAGGGTCGCCCCGATGACGAGCGCGAGCTGCCCGCGGAGCACATAGCCGGCCGGAACGAGGTCGATGGCGACACTAACGTGGCCCGGGCATTTCGAACAACACCTCACTGCCAGATGGCGCGAGGGCGGCGAGCGCCTCAGTCAGGGTGCACTCACGCGACACAGTCGCTCGTCAACCGGAGCCACCAACCGTCTGACCTGCACTTACCGAGTCGGGCTGCCGGGATTTGAACCCGGGACCTCTTG
>PLDN01000003.1 GCA_003136185.1 Acidimicrobiaceae bacterium
ACCTTCTGATCCGTAGTCAGATGCTCTCTCCAATTGAGCTACGAGCGCTGGCGTGCGAGTCGTCAGTGTATCCCTCCCCCAAGAAACGGGAATCCGCGACTACCGCCCCGCCCGACAGCGCTCCGGTAGTCCACTTGGCCAGTCTCTTCCGTCAGACGCTCGCATCAGATTGCGAACTCGTGCGCTGAGTAAGCTGAAGACTCGTCTGGGGACCCCGCCCGACGATCGGACGGACCTGCCTGGGAGGCGCGTCGCTTCATGATCTGCTCGAACTGCGGAGCGCCGCTTGCGCCTGACGCCGGGTTCTGTCGGGGTTGCGGGGCGATCCTCCGAGGAAAGGCCGCGAGCGCCGTTCCCCTCCCCGTGGCTCTCACTCCTCCGCCTCCGTCATTCCAGCCTGGGACCAGTCCGGGCTACCTGCCACCGGTGACGCCGACGGGAGACCGGATGCCGCCACCACCGCCTCCCGTTCTGAGCGAAGGAGGCTTCTGGGGCTCGCCGGCGGCCGCGGACGGGATGTTCCAAAGGCCCCCCGCGAGCTGGGGTCCACCACCGCGGGACCGGGGAGGCGTCACGCACTTCGAGCACGCTCGAGCGTGGCAAAGGGCGCGGTACCGGCGCCGCCTCCACGTCCTGGATCTGGTGCAATGCGCCGCCGCCGCCGCCGTGCTCGGATCGCTGTTCATGCCGTGGTACGAGCTCGGTTACTCGACTAGTGGCGTCGGGGTCAACCTCTCGCTGACCGCACTCGGTTCGCACGCCGGCGGTTGGCGGTGGTTGATCCTCGTTGTAGCGATCGTGATCCTCGTCGGAGGACTGGCTGGCGTGCTCGCCAACGTGGCCGAGAGTGGAGCGTGGCCCCACTCCGGACTGCAGGCGCTGCTCGGGATGGCTCTCCTTGGTCTCGTCGTCGCAGCCTTCTTCACGTCGCCTTTGCCCAACGTAGGAGTGTTCGGGATCCCGGGCTTCGGCCGGTCCGCGGGATCCGGTGCCTACGTGGGCCTCGTGGCGGCGGTTCTAGCTGCGTACGCAGGCGTCGGGCGTTTCTTCGTGGCTCCGACGCGGGAGTTGCAGTGACTTGATACAACGACCTCAAGAAGTAACGTTTCGCCCGCTGTCGGCCGGAGAGGTGATCGGCCAGACGATAGAGGCCTATCGGCGGTTGTGGCGCCAGCTCGCGCCCATTCCGTTGGTACTCATCGTGCCCGTCTATGCAGCGGGACTCATAGCAGTTGGCGTCTTCGTCTCGGTGGTTCGGCGGATCCACGAGGTCCACCGCCACGCCACGACGAGCTTGGTCTTCTCCGGTCCGAAGTCGTCGTACGTAGCGCCTCTGATCGTGCTGGGACTCCTCTTGGTCGCCTACTGGCTTGCACAGCTCGTGATGAGCGCAGCCGTAGCGGTGGTGGTAGCTCAGGGCTACGTCGGAGCGCCGCCACGGTGGCGTTCCGCCCTCGCGCTCGCATGGCGCCGCCTCGGTTCGATCGTGTGGGCCACGCTCCTGCTCGGTCTCGCGCTGGCGGTCGTGTTCGTCGTCGGCGCGCTCATCGCCGTGCTGCTCGGTGCCACACCTGTCGGCGGGCTGGCCGTGTTGCCCATCATTGCCTTGATAGTCGGAGCCGTTTGGGTCGGTGTCAGCGAGTGCGTGATCGTGGCGGTGGTCCTCTTCGAGCCGCGCCGCGGCTTCGAGGCGTTGAGGCGCTCGTTTGCTCTTGTCAGGGGCAGGTGGTGGCCCACTCTCGGAGTTCTTCTGACAGTCGGGCTGCTCACTTCGATCGCGACGAGTCTCGTGCAAACGGTGATTCGTGCGGTGCTGCCGGGCTCCGCGGCTCTCGTCGTGACCGGGACGCTGATCGGCAGCACCTTGGCGGTCGTGCTCACGCCGCTGGTGCCGATCGCGGTCGCCTGCATCTACTTCGACACGAGGAACCGCAAAGAGGGCGTCGACCTCGACGAAGTCGCGTTGCAGATCGGGGTTCCAGCAGGTGACCGCGGCACCGTGGGGACGAAGGAGTCCCCGACGGAATGGGGCCGGCAACCGGGATGGCATGGCGGGGCAGGGGCGCGGACTCCCTATCCGCCGCCGGCACCGCCGGCCTGGCCTCCGCCGCCGAATTGGCCCGCCGCGCCCGGCTATCCACCACCGCCCGGCTATCCACCACCGCAGCAGGGCTATCCACCACCAGAGGGTTACCCGCCGCCGGGTTACCCGGCGCCGAGCCAGCCTCCATTTCCGAGCCAGCAGCCACCGCCTTCAGGCGTCTGGGGCGATGTCGTCCCGCCGTCCACTCCCCAGCCAGTGCCCCCTTGGAATGCGCCGCCCACGGTGCCGCAGGTCCCGCCGCCGCCTCCCACGGCCCCTCCTGGTACGGCTCTCCCTCCTGAGCCGACACCGCAGCCCGACCCAGTGCCGCAACCGGGCGCCGCGCCGCCTCCACCCGCGGTGTGGCCGGCGATCTCTCCGAAACCCCCAGCCCCGCGCTCCCCTTGGAGCGCGCCCGAGTCCGGTGGCGCGGCTGAAAATGAGTCACCTTCCGGCGAGGAAGGACGCGACGAGAACCCATCGGGGTCTTCGTGACGTTCGCAAAAATTTAGCGGAGAGGGAGGGATTTGAA
>PLDN01000030.1 GCA_003136185.1 Acidimicrobiaceae bacterium
GCTATTCACGCGCCAAAGAAGCCATCACCTCCTCCCCCGCCAGCTCGAGCGGACTGCGCTCAGGCTCGACGAAGTGTCCGTCAGTGACGACGCCTTGCGCACGATCATGTCGGACTACACCCGTGAGGCCGGCGTCCGCTCGCTCGAGCGGGAGCTCGGGAAGCTGTTGCGCAAGGTCGCCACGAAGCTGACCGCCGGATCGGTCACTGCCCCGGTTCACGTGGAGGTAGGCGATGTGCGTGGGTGGTTGGGACGGGCACGTTACTTCTTCGAAGCCGCTGACAGGACTGCCGTGCCAGGTGTGGCCACTGGGTTGGCGGTGACCGGTGCTGGAGGCGATGTCCTGTACGTCGAGGCGACCGCCATCGACGGCGGGGGTGACGGGCTGTCCCTCACCGGGCAGCTCGGGGACGTCATGAAGGAGTCGGCGGAGATCGCCCTCTCCTACGTGCGGTCGCACGCGGCTGAGCTTGGTCTGGACCCGGCGACGTTGACGGGGCGGCGCTTTCACGTGCACGTGCCCGCCGGCGCGGTCCCGAAGGACGGGCCGTCAGCAGGCGTCACGATGACGACCGCCCTCGTGTCGTTGCTGACGGGGCGGCCCGTCCGTTCCGTNNGCGGGGTTGCGCGAGGTCGTGCTCCCGGTGCGGAACGGACCGGACCTGGAGGACGTACCCGAGGCCGTGCGTGCCGAGATGACCTTTCATCTCGCTTCGTCGGTGACCGACGTGCTGGCCGCCGCGCTGGAGCCGGTGGCTGCTGCGGGCGCGGCTGGCGCTGCGGCCGCCGCCTGAGGCTTGCCAGCGGGCCTAGGGCCTCCTCCCGGGCCGGGGCCCGCTGGCATAACTCCGCCCCCGGGCCCGGGCCCGCTGGCATAACTCCGCAACCGCCGGTCTCCCGACCGCCCAGGCGACCTTCGCGGCCGCATTGTGACCCCAGCGTCGCGGATCTGCAACACGTGGGACACAATGTTGATTTTCCACAGGCCAATTGCATGCCAACGGTAGGTCCAACGGTAAGGCGGCTGTTCATTCTTGGTCGATGCCCACCGACAGAGAGCGCGTCCTCTTGCTCGCCGCCCGCCAACACGGCGTCGTTGGCAGGCAACAGCTCATCGAGGTCGGGATCGATCGAAGAGCGGCCTGGCGGCTGACGAAGGAAGCCACGCTCGTCGCCGAATGTGGTTACTACAGGCTCGCCGGCCACGACCTGACGGCGGAATCGAGGCTCTGGGCGAGCGTGATCAGCAGCGGAGGCGTTCTCTCGCATCAGACTGCCGCCCGCCGTCTCGGTGCCGAGATCAAGACGAGATCGATCCATGTGACCGTGACTTTCCCCAGCCACCCCAAGGCGCCTCCGTCCGTCACGGTTCACCGCTCCCGCCGGCTGCCCGACCGGCATATCTCGACCGAACCTGGCGGTCTCCCGCGTACGACAGCGCCTCGCACCTTCGTCGACCTTGCCGCAGCGAGCTCGGGTCTAACCGACAACCAGCTCATCGCCTGCTTGGATGCCTGGATCGCCAACGAGTGCCTGACGCTTCCGTGGCTGAGCTGGTTTCTCGAAGTCGAGGCGCGCGAGCTCAACGGCCGGACGAGAGCGCTGATGCTCGTCGGCCGGGTGGCCGGAACGGCGGTCGAAAGCGTCGCGGAGCGCGACTTGGCACGACTGCTCGTTCGAGCAGGTTTGGAGCCGTTCGAGACGCAGCACCGGATTCGGCGCAGCGGCACCCTCGTCGGCCGGGTCGACTTCGCGTGGCCGGCCGAGCAGGTGGCGCTCGAGCTCGACGGCTACCGATTTCACTCCGGGCCCGGCGTGTTCGCTGCAGACCGCCAGCGCGGGAACGAGATCGAGATGGCCGGTTGGCGGCTACTGCGTACCACGCCGATCGACGTTCGCCGCAATCCCACGCGGGTGGTCAAGGCCGTGAAAGAGGTCCTTGACCTGCAACGTTCCGTGCACCAGGCTGATCACCCGAGTCGGTAACAAGGACTCATGCCCGCGGTGCGAGGCGAAGGAGTTGCAATGTTGCGACCGATGAAGAGTCGATCGAGTTCCTGGGCGCGACCAGCGGGGTACCGCCCGCCCGGCCACGAAGTGTGACTCGGGAGCGTACGAGCTGACCAAGGCCTGAGCTCAGTAGCGGTAAGCGTCCGCCTTGTACGGCCCCTCGACGGGGATACCTAGGTAGTCAGCTTGCTCCAAAGTGAGCTCTGTGAGCCTCACGCCTAGAGCGTCGAGGTGCAGCCGGGCGACCTTTTCGTCGAGGTGCTTCGGCAGCACGTAGACCTTGGGCTCGTACTCTGAGGTCTTCGTGAAGAGCTCGATCTGGGCGATCGTCTGGTTGGTGAACGAGTTCGACATCACGAAGCTTGGGTGACCCGTCGCACAACCGAGGTTCAAAAGGCGCCCCTCTGCCAAGACGATGACGGCGTGACCGTCGGCGAACACCCACTTGTCGACTTGCGGCTTGATGTTGACACGCTCGACGCCGGGGACTTTCGCCAGACCAGCCATGTCGATCTCGTTGTCGAAGTGACCGATGTTCCCGACGATGGCCTGGTGCTTCATGGCGCCCATGTGCTCGGCGGTGATGACCGCCTTGTTGCCTGTGGCGCTCACGAAGATGTCCGCCGTTGCGAGCACGTCCTCGATCCGGGCGACCTGGTAGCCGTCCATCGCCGCCTGCAGCGCGCAGATCGGGTCGATCTCGGTGACGATGACCCGGGCGCCCTGGCCTGAGAGCGACTCGGCGCAGCCCTTACCCACGTCGCCGTAGCCACAAACGACGGCAACCTTGCCGCCGATCAGCACGTCGGTCGCACGGTTGATCCCGTCGATGAGTGAGTGCCGGCAGCCGTACTTGTTGTCGAACTTCGACTTCGTGACCGAGTCGTTGACGTTGATCGCCGGGAAGAGCAGCTCGCCCCGCTCCTGCATCTGGTAAAGGCGATGGACACCCGTGGTGGTCTCCTCGGTGACGCCGCGGATCTGGTTGGCGATCTGGGTCCAACGGCTCGCGTCCTTTGAAAGGGAGCGCTGGAGCACCGACAAGATGACGGCGAACTCTTCATTGTCGGCCGTCGTCGGGTCGGGAACACCGCCCGCCTTCTCGAACTCGACTCCCTTGTGGACAAGGAGCGTCGCGTCGCCGCCGTCGTCGAGGATCATGTTGGGGCCCTCGCCGGGCCACGCCAGCATCTGCTCGGTGCACCACCAGTACTCCTCGAGGGTCTCGCCCTTCCACGCGAACACCGGGACACCCTGCGGGTCCTCGGGCGTTCCGTCGCGGCCGACTACGACCGCAGCCGCCGCATGATCCTGGGTGGAGAAGATGTTGCAGGAGGCCCAGCGCACCTCGGCGCCGAGGTCAGCCAGCGTCTCGATCAGCACGGCCGTCTGGACGGTCATGTGAAGAGAGCCCGACACGCGGGCGCCTGCGAGGGGCTGCGCGTCGGCGTACTCTCGGCGCACGGCCATCAGGCCCGGCATCTCGTGCTCGGCCAGCTCGATCTCCTTGCGGCCGTAGCCGGCAAGCCCGAGGTCGGCGACCTTGAAGTCGATCTTGCTCATCGTGTCTCCTCTTCGATTGCGGGGTTCAAAGGGCGTAAGTGGTTGGCGGCGGCTGCGAGAAGTTGGAGGTGTTTCTCCTGTTCGTAGGCAAGCCACCCCGAATCCGTCACTTCTGTCGGGCGGATAGCCGGGGCAAGGAGCCAGGCGGAGACTGCATCACTCAGCTCCTGGTCGCTCTGGAGCCTCAGCGCAAAGCCGACATCAGACAACTCGATCCCGAACTCCGCCAGCAGGTGGCGGAGGGTCCGGAGGCGCTGGAGCTCGGCTGGCCCGTAGAGGCGGTAGCCCGAAGGTGACCTGTTCGGGACGACGAGGCCAGCTTCTTCTATGTACCGCAGCATGCGAGCCGACCAGCCGGTCGTCTGTGCTGATTCCTGAATCGTCAGGGCACCGCCATCCACGGGAACGAACCTTACCACGATCGTGCGAAGGTTGATCCCGTAGCGGCCGGCCCACCCGGACTATCGTTCGTGCACCATGATCCTGTCCGACCGGACTATCCGCGAGGAGATCGCGAGCGGGCGTATCGGCATCGAACCGCTCGGCGAGGGCTGCATACAACCCTCCTCGGTCGACCTACACGTCGATCGCTACTTTCGCGTCTTCCGCAACCACAGTCAGCGTGTCATCGACGTCAAGGAGAACCAAGAGGAGCTGACCGAGCTCGTCGAGGCGATCGGGGACGAGCCGCTCATCCTTCATCCGGGTGAGTTCGTGCTCGGCTCGACAGTCGAGCGGGTTCGACTGCCCGATGACCTCGTCGGTCGCTTGGAGGGTAAGTCGAGCCTCGGGCGGCTCGGGTTGCTCATTCACTCGACTGCTGGTTTCGTCGATGCAGGTTGGGACGGGTTCCTCACTCTGGAGCTCTCGAACGTCGCGAACCTTCCGATCACCGTGTATCCCGGGATGAAGATCGGTCAGATCAGCTTCCTCCGCATGACGACAGCGGCAGAGACTCCGTACGGAGCCGCAGCGCTCGGCTCGAAGTACCAGGGTCAGCGCGGTCCGACACCGAGCCGATATTTCGAGAATTTCCGCTCGGTCACTACCGGCGAATAGATTTCGCGGACACATTCGGCAGCGACCCCCTGAGGAGGGCATGTGCTCACCAGGTACCCGATCGCTCTAGCCGCGACGGTGATCGCGTTCGCGATAGCCGGGAGGAGGCTCTACTTCCTCAGCCGGCTGGTGCGCGCTGGTCAGCCCGCTCCCGATCGGCTTTCACGCTGGGGCAAGCGGGCCAAGGTAGAGGTCACGGAAGTCGGCGGGCAGACGCGACTACTCCAATGGACGATTCCCGGCCTTGCCCACGCCTTCACGTTCTGGGGTTTCACGATCCTATTCCTCACGATCATCGAGGCATACGGCGACCTGTTCTCCCCGACGTTCCACATCCCCCTGATCGGGACGAACCCAGTCGTCGGGTTCATCGAGGACTTCTTCATCGTGGCGGTCCTCGTGTCCTTGGGCGTGTTCTCTGTCATCCGTTTGAAGAACAACCCGAAGCGGATGGAGCGCCAAAGTCGCTTCTACGGCTCGCACACCGGTGCCGCTTGGATCACGCTTGGTCTGATCTCAGCGGTAATGATCACGCTGCTCGTGTACCGCGGGGCCCAGACGAACGTGAAGACGAACGGTGTGCCCGACTTCCCCTACACGAGATGGGCATTTGCGTCGCACTTGGTTGGCAGTTGGCTCGCGCCGCTGCACGGTGCGAACGAAGCGCTCTCGACGTTATTCGTGGTGCTCAACATCGTGGCGATAGTCGGATTCGCTGTGTTCCTCGTGCACTCCAAGCACCTCCACATCGTCATGGCGCCGCTCAACGTCGCCTTCTCGCGTCAGCCCCGCGCGCTCGGAGCGCTCGACAAGACGCCGGACATGGACATGGAGAACATGGACGAGGACACTGTCTTCGGAGCGGGCAAGATCGAGCACTTCACCTGGAAGCAGTTGCTCGACGTTGTCACCTGCACCGAGTGCGGCCGATGCCAGAGCCAGTGTCCCGCCTGGAACACGGGCAAGCCGCTCTCGCCGAAGCTCCTGATCATGGATCTTCGCGAGGAGCTGTTCCGCAGCTCCGGCCGGGTTCTCACGAAGGCGTCTGACGCCGAGGGCGAGACGCTCGTCCCGAACGTGATCGACCCTGACGTTCTCTGGTCGTGCACAACCTGCGGCGCGTGTGTCGAGGAGTGCCCGGTCGACATCGNNTCGACGCCATCATCGACATGCGCCGTTACGAGGTGATGATCGAGTCCCGCTTCCCGAGCGAGGCAGGTCTGATGCTGCGCAACATCGAGAACCGGGGGGACCCTTGGGGGCTCGGCACGTCGAAGAGACTTGACTGGACCGAGGGCCTCGGCTTTGAGGTGACGGTCGTGGAGGGTCAGATCCCCGACGACGTCGAGTACCTCTTCTGGGTCGGATGTGCCGGCGCCCTCGACGAGCGGGCGCGGAAGACGACACAGTCGCTCGCCCGACTGCTGCACACCGCCGGGGTCTCGTTCGCTGTGCTTGGTCCGAAGGAATCTTGCACAGGGGACCCGGCGCGGCGACTCGGAAACGAGTACCTCTTCCAGATGCAAGCACAGCAGAACATCGAGACGCTCACATCCGCTGGTGTGAAAAAGGTGATCGCCTCGTGCCCGCACTGTTTCAACTCCCTTGCCAACGAGTATCCGGGGCTAGGCGGAAACTTCGAGGTGCTCCACCACTCGCAGCTTCTCAGCCGTCTCATCGCTGACGGACAGCTCAGGCCCGACAGGTTCGAGGCCAAGGTCACCTACCACGACCCCTGCTACCTCGGGCGCCACAACCGCGTATACGAGCCGCCCCGCAAGGTGATCGAGTCGGTACCGGGCGTTAGCTCGGTGGAGATGCATCGGTGTAGGGAGAAGGGTTTCTGCTGCGGTGCCGGTGGAGCGCGCATGTGGCTCGAGGAGAGAATCGGCAAGAGGGTGAACCTCGAGCGCACCGACGAGGCGCTCGCCACGGGTGCGGATGTCGTCTCGACCGCCTGCCCGTTCTGTTTGATCATGCTCGACGACGCCGTGAAGGAGCGTCAGCGGGATGACGAGGTCTCCGTCCTCGACATATCGCAGATCATCGAGCGATCAATGCAGCCAGCGATGGCGGCTGCGGGCGCTGGTTCTGGGACCGCGGCTGCGGCAGCCGCAGCGGCTGGGCCTGCGGCTGGGCCTGCGCCTGCGGCTGGGCCGACTGAGCCTTCAGGGGGCGAGTCCGGCGAGGGCGCGTCCGGCGAGGGCGAGTCCGGC
>PLDN01000159.1 GCA_003136185.1 Acidimicrobiaceae bacterium
GTCAGGCATCACCGGGGACACGAGCACTGCCACAATCCGTAGTACCTCGAGCGAGTCGCCGAGAACGGCGTCGACTTCGGCCCCCGGGTCGAGCTTCCAAGGCGCCACCGCTTCGAGCTCGGCGTTCGCAGCGCGTATCAGTCGCCAGGACGCTTCGAGACCCTCGTGCGGTGCGAACCGCCGCCACGCATCAAGAGCGTCCCGCACAACCTCGGCCGCCGCGAGAGCGAGCGGCGAGGCGCCATCGGCGGCGCTCGGGGCGGGTCCGACGCCGCCGCACTTCGAGTCGACCACAGTGGNNCACGCGGGCGAGCAGGTTCCCGAGGTTGTTCGCAAGGTCCGAGTTGTACCGCTCGGTCAGCCCTTCGTACGTGAACTCCCCGTCGTGGCCGATCGGGAACTCCCGAATCAGGTAGTAGCGGAGGGCGTCGTTTCCGACGTCTTGCGCGAGCGCGACGGGATCGACCTGGTTGTAGGCCGTCTTTCCCATCTTCTTGCCTCCCACGAGCAAGAAACCATGCACGAGGTACTGACCAGGCGGATCGATCCCAGCGGCCATGCACATCGCCGGCCACCAGACGCAGTGGAAGCGGATGATGTCCTTTCCGAGCAAGTGGTGAACCGACGGCCACCACTTCTCGAACCGAGCCTCGTCGTCGCCGAACCCGATCGCCGAGATGTAGTTCACGAGCGCGTCGTACCAGACGTAGAAGACGTGAGCCGGATCCCAGGGGACGGGTATGCCCCAGTCGATCGAGGTCCTCGTGATCGAGATGTCCTTCAGCCCGCCCTTCAAGATCCCGAGCGCCTCGTTGCGGCGGGTCTCGGGGTGGATCGCGCGAGGGTGCTCGTCGTACCACTCGAGGAGCTGGTCGGTGAAGCGGCTCAGCGCGAAGAACCAGTTGTCCTCGGAGAACCATTCGACGGGCGTCTCATGCACCGGGCACCGCTCGCCCTCGAGCAGGTCGTCCTCGGCGTAGTACGCCTCGCAACTGACGCAGTACCAACCCTCGTACTTACCCTTGTAGAGGTAGCCGTTGTCGAAGATCGCCTGCATGAACCGCTGGACCGAGCGGTAATGACGCTCCTCGGTCGTGCGGATGAAGTCGTCGTTCGAGAGCTCGAGTGCCTTCCAGGTCTCCACGAAACGTGAGCTGGTCCTGTCGGACCATTCCCTCGCACTCACGCCGTTCTCCTCCGCCGCGCGGAGGATCTTCAGCCCGTGCTCGTCCGTGCCAGTGATGAACCAGGTCTCGTCGCCCACGAGCCGGTGCCACCTCGCAAGGGCGTCGGCGCAGATGGTGGCGTACGCCGTGCCGAGATGCGGCGCGTCGTTGACGTAGTAGATCGGGGTCGTTTGGTAGTAGCGACCGGGCACGGCGCCGAGCCTACAAGCCCTCCGCCGAGCGGCTCCCCGCTCGCGGGCCGACCGCGTCGTAGACCTCTCGCCGGGAGATGCCAGCCCGCAGCGCGACCTCTGCCACCGCATCTCTACGCGTGCTGCCCGCCGCAACCAGGCCTTGAACCGCCTCGCCGAGCTCGGCTTTAGGTGGTACGACCCGATCCGGCAGCCGGGCGCCGTCGAGCACGATGACGAACTCCCCCCGGGCTGATTGTGCCGGCCAACGCTGCGACGACCCGCCGATCGCCCCGCGCCACACCTCCTCGTGGAGCTTGGTCAGCTCGCGGCAGACGACAACAGACCGCTTCTCGTCACAGAGGGTTTCGAGCTCGCTCAGTAGGGCTTCCACTCGACTCGGCGCCTCGTAGATCACCGATGGCACGGTCGCTGACACGACCTCTGCGAGGCGCGCTCGGCGCTCGCGCCCCTTGCGTGGCAAGAAACCCTCGAACCGCCACCGACCATCCCCCAGCCCGGAGACCCCCATCGCGGCGATGCAAGCCGAAGGTCCCGGTACCGGAGAGACCCGTCCGCCGGCCTCGTGCACGGCCGCCACGAGGCGCGAGCCAGGGTCGGAGATGGCGGGCGTCCCGGCGTCGGTCACGAGGGCCACGGTCTGGCCCTCGGCGAGCAGCGCCAGCACCTCCCGCACCCTCTCGGCCTCGTTGTGCTCGTGGAGAGACGCGAGGCGTGCGGGCCGGATCCCGAGCCGCGCAAAGAGCTGACCGGAGTGGCGGGTGTCTTCGCAGTAGACGACGTCGGCCGATCCGAGCGCCTCGACCGCCCGGGGTGACAGGTCGCCGACGTTGCCGATCGGCGTGGCGACGAGCACGAGCTCGCCCCTCCCGGTCACTCCTTGATCTCGAGCTGATCGCCTGGTTTCAGCTCCCAGCGTTCGAACGCACCGGCCTCGGCCTCGAGCACGTTGCGGGCGCGCCACCTCGGCCAAGCGATCGAGTAGCGCCGCAACCGCCTCACCGCGATCACCACCAGGTCCCGATCGAGGAACGCAACGTCCATCGCAAAGCGCATCCCGACGGAATGGACTCCTTTGGTATGGCGGAGCAACATGGCCCCGTCGCAATTTCGTCGCCCGACGAGACCCCGCGAGCGCGCCCAGAACCCGCTCGCGACGTCAAGGCTCGCCAGAACCTGACCGTCACGCAGTAGCCACGCCATCGCCCACGATTATCCCATCCCTCGGGCCGACTACACTTCCCCTCTTGTGTCCAAGCGAACTGTGAAACGCAAGCTTCGGAAGAAGAACAAGGCCAATCACGGCAAGAAGCCGAACTGCGGTCGCGGTTGATCGAATTCGTCTCGGCACCCTGACGCTCTTTTGAGTCACGGGTGCCAGGCGATCTCCCGCTCCTGAAGGAGCGGGACGAGCACGCTCGGCGAGTCCGAGATTATGCCGTCAACGTCAAGATCGAGGAGACGTTCCATCTGAGGGCGGTCGTCGATCGTCCACACGTGCACGGCGAGTCCGGCCCGGTGAGCGGCTTCGACGAACTGCTCGTCGACGACGGTTATCTCGCCGTAGGTGGCAGGCACCTGCAGCGCAACATGCCGGGCGACCGACTCGGGCGCTTCACCACCTGCGCGCGCTGACCGGAAGAAGTCGGCCGTGGCGACCGTGCCGGCCGAGGTCGGGATCTCCGGTGCGTAACGCGAGAACGCCTCAGTAGCGGCGTCGTTGAACGAAGCGACGATCACGTCGTCTCGGCGCTCGTACGTGCGCAAGAGATCGGCCAGGACGTCCTCGTAGGGCTCGATCTCGGGGGCGGTGCGCTTGATATCGAGGTTCAGGATGACTCCCGGGAATTGCTCGAGGATCTCTTCGAGGCTCGCTATCCCGTAACGGTGGTCCGCCGGCGCCCGACCGCGATAGACGTAATTCTCCTCCGGGCGACCGGTCTGGACGTCCTCGCCTTCGACGAACCAGTACGAGTTGTCAATCTCCCTCAACTCAGCCAGCGGTCGGAAGCGGATCTCGCCGGTCACGCTCGTCGTCCGCTCGAGCGTGGGGTCATGGCAGACGACGATCTTGCGGTCCGACGTCGCATGGACATCGAGCTCGATCGCGGGCGCGCCGCGCTCGATCGCACACGCGATGGCGTACAGCGTGCTCGACGGCGCTTCCCGCGCACCGCCTTGGTGTGCGTACGCGATCACCCTGCGCGAAAGCCACAGATTGTCGACCATTACTTGTGTCTACCAGGCCTCCCGCCGGGTAGCCTCGGCAACGCCATGATCGACCACATCCTCCTCGACCTCATCGGAGCGATTCGCGAGGCGTTCGAAGGTGCGCTCCTTGA
This sequence comes from Acidimicrobiaceae bacterium, assembly GCA_003136185.1. GTDB lineage: Bacteria > Actinomycetota > Acidimicrobiia > Acidimicrobiales > Bog-793 > Palsa-601. The sequence goes on from PLDN01000159.1 coordinate 3,721, forward strand.
GCAGCAGGCTGTGGAGGAGCGTTTCCAGGTCGACGTCTTCCTCGGCGACCTCGCTTTCGAGACGTCCTACAGCTTGCCCGGCGAGCGCAGCCCCGCCCGGGTCCGAGCTGACCTCACCCTCGACTGGCCGACGTGGAGCCAGAGCGCCTATCGGTCGTGGTCGATCGGCGAGCCGCCGGCCGAGCCGCCCGAGCTCATCATCGAGCTCGCGTTCCGCATGCAACGGCTCGCCGAGACGCCCGACGCCGCCCGCGTGCTGTCGGTGCTCGACGAGGAAGGTCCTCAGCTCGGACCGGAGCGGTTGGAGCGGACAGCCCCGACTCTTGAGCAGGTATTCGAGAACAACGGCGAGACCATCTCGGCACTCGAGATCGCCTACCAGGGGAGCATCCGGCTGGAGGACTCCTTGCTCGAAGATCCGAGCAAGCTGGACGAGCACATCGCGAGCCTCGCTCGATGGGTGGCGAGCGCCCTCGTCCGGTTGACCGACCTCGACCTACCCTTCCTACCACCCGAAGAGGACAGCGAGCACGCCTGAGCGAGTCAGGTGCTCAGACTCCCTCGACGAGGCCGGTCAGCGAGACCCGCGGTCGGGCTCCGAGGTGACCGATGATCTCGCCCGCCGCGAGCGACCCGAGGTGGAGCGACCGCGCGAGACCCTCCCGTCTCGTGATCCCGTAGAGCACGCCGGCCGCGAACAAGTCTCCCGCGCCGGTCGTATCCACGACGGCGGGCACCTGGTGGGCCGGGCACTCGATCACTCCCTCGGTCGAGGCGGCGACCGATCCCGAGGCCCCTCGGGTCACGATGACGAGCAATCCTGGGCGCGTCAGCGCGACGAGGCTCTCCTCGAGCGATCCTGCACCGGTCAAAGAACGTGCCTCGTCCTCGTTACCGAAGAGGATGTCGAGGGCGCCGTCGCCGATCAACTCGAGGACCCGGTCGCGGTGCCGGTCGACCACGAACGGGTCGGACAGCGACAGTGAGAAGAGCGTGCCTGAACCTCTCGCGAGCTCGACCGCCTTCGCGAGCGCCTCTGCTGCCGCGGGAGCATCGAGCAGATAGCCCTCGACGTAGACGACGAGTGAGTCACCGATGCCGACCTCCTCGACGGCGGGGGCACCGAGCTCGCCGGCCGCACCAAGATTTGTAGCCATCGAGCGCCCGCCGTCATGTCCGACGAACACGTGACAGACACCGGTCGGTTGACCACTTGCGACCGGAAGGACGACGCAGCGCACTCCGCTCGCCTCGAGGTTCGCCACATACCTACGACCCGGCTCGTCGGCCCCTATCGACCCGGCAAAGGCCGGCGATCCTCCGAGAGAGGCGACGCCAGCTGCAGTGTTGGCGGCCGAACCACCCGCGACCTCCTCCCAGGCATCGAGAGCCCTCTCGATCTCCAGCGCTTTGCCTGAGTCCACGAGCGTCATGGCGCCGAGCTCGAGCCCGGCACGGGACACGAGCTCCGGCGTTGCCTCCGCCAACCGGTCTATGAGGGCGTGGCCGAGGCAGACCACGTCGGTCGTCCGGCCTCGGTGTTCAGGCAGGTCGAAAGGCAACATCTCCGCAAGCATGGAGCCAGACCGTAACCGACGTGGATAACCTCCCTCAGATGACCATCGAGCACCCCAGCGACGCCGAATATCGGCTCCCGCGGATCGCGGCACCCATCAGGTACCAGATCCGGATTGCTCCCGACTTCGACAACCAGAGCTTCGAAGGCGATATCGCCATAGAGCTGACCGTCTTCGAGGCAACCACCGAGATACTGATGAACGCGACCGAGCTAGAGCTCAGCTCGGCCGTGCTGCGATCGATCGGCGGTGAGCCCACTGCACTCGAGGTGTCCATCGACGCCGTGCTGGAACGTGTTGCCTTCCGTGCACCGGGCACGATCCAGCCAGGCGACTACTTGCTGTCGTGCGCGTTCGAAGGAGTGCTCGGCACGAAGTTGCGGGGGTTTTATCGGAGCACGTTCACAGACGACGAAGGGAGCCAGCGCGTCATCGCTTCCACCCACCTCGAGGCGACCGACGCAAGGCGAGCCTTTCCGTGCTTCGACGAACCCGAGATGAAGGCCGTCTTCGCCATCACACTCGACGTGCCTGACGGGCTCTTCGCCGTATCGAACGCTCCCGAGCTCGAGGTGTCTGGCCTCGAGAACGGCCGGAGGCGCGTGTTGTTCGAGGACACGATGAAGATGTCGACTTACCTCGTCGCCTACGCCGTGGGCCCGTTCGAGGCGACCGAGACCGTCATAGCCGACGGAGTGGTGCCGCTTCGCGTCGTGGTGCCACAGGGACAGCTCCATCTGACCGGCTTCGGGCTCGAAGCCGCCACCCATGCGCTCGAATGGTTCCACCGGTACTTCGACATCGCCTATCCCAGCCAGAAACTCGACCTCGTCGCCATCCCTGACTTCGCCATGGGTGCAATGGAGAACCTCGGCTGCGTGACCTTCCGGGAGCAGGACCTCCTGTGCGACCCGAGACAGTCCTCGATACCAGAGCTCTCGCGCATCGCCGAGGTGATCGCGCACGAGATCGCGCACATGTGGTTCGGCGACCTCGTCACCATGAGGTGGTGGAACGGCATCTGGCTGAACGAGGCGTTCGCGACGTTCATGTCGATCTGCTGCCTCGACGACTTCCGGCCCGAGTGGAACCGTTGGGTCACCTTCGGCACCGAGAAGGACATCGCCCTCCAGATCGACGGCCTTCACTCGACACGCCCGATCGAATTCCCCGTTCACGATCCAGATGAGGCCGAGGCGATGTTCGATCACCTCACCTACTTGAAGGGTGGCAACGTCCTCCGCATGGTCGAGCAGTATCTCGGGACCGAGCGCTTCCGAGATGGCGTGCGCAACTATCTCGAGACCCACGCCTACGGCAACACCGAGACAACGGACCTGTGGGACGCGATCGAGTCGGTCTCCGAGGGCGAGCCGGTCCGCGCTCTGCTCGACAGCTGGATCTTCCAGGGGGGTCACCCTCTCGTGACAGCCGGGCTCGAGAACGGCGAGGTCGTGCTGACCCAGCAACCCTTCGTCTATCTGCCCGACGAGGCAAGGCCGGTCGGCGCGCCTCCGTCGGCCGTCGGGCGAGACTGGCTCGTCCCGATCAGATTCGAGGACCGCCCGGGCCCGGTCGTCAGTTCCATGCTCGGGCCACGACCAAATGGCCTCGAACCGCTGCGGCTCGGAGCGCCGAACGGTCTCCCGGTCGTCAATGCCGGAGGCTCCGGCACTTATCGCCTCCGCTACGACGGGCAGCTATTCGAGCAGGTCCTCGCGAATGTCGGCGCTCTCGAACCGCTTGAGCGATTCAACCTCGTCTCCGACTCCTGGGCGTGCACGCTCGCCGGCCTTTCCGGGACGAGCGACTTCCTCACCCTTGTCCGGCGACTTCGCGGGGAGTCCGATCCGAACGTATGGGGCGTGGCATCAGGCGCCATGGGTCTGTTGGACTTCGTCGCAGCCGGCTTGGCTGACGCCGAACTGTCCGCCTTCATACGCGAGTTCGGACGACCTGAGCTGAACCGCCTCGGTTGGGACTCGTCCGAGTCAGATCTTCCTGAACAGCAGCGGAGCCGCTCGATCTTCATCGGCCTCCTCGGTGGGCTCGGGGCCGACGAGGAGGTGAGGTCGAAGGCGCGCGCCTCGTTCGAGCAGAGCCACACCGGCGTATCGGAATATGCGCTCCCGGCTCCGATCGCCCAAGCCGTACTCAACGTCGTGGTCGTCTCGGGCGGGCGGGAAGAGTTCGAGGCGGTCCGGGCGGGCTTCCGCAACGCGGCGGATCCCCTCAGCGAGCAACGTCACCTGTTCGCCCTGACAGCGGTGCGCGACGAATCGCTCGCCGCTGAGGTGCTCGAGATGACGAGAGGGGAGATCCGCGCGCAAGACGCTCATCAAGTGCTGCGGATGATGTTTCGGAACCGCCGTAGCGGTCCTCTGGCATGGGCCTTCGTCGTCAAGCACTTCGACGAGCTCGCCAATCGGCTCCCATCGCACGCCATGCCGACCGTCATGGGTGGTGTCACGTCTCTCGTTCAGGTGGATGAGGCGGGAAAGGCGAGGTTCGTAGAAGAGGTACGGAGTTTCGTCGAGGGACGTGACTTCGGTGGGCATCAGCGACTGGTCGATCAAGCTCTCGAGCGGCAGGCGATTAACGCCCGTTTCGTGACAGCTGGACGGCCGACGATCGCCGAGCTGCTCGCCAAGGCGTAGGGGTACCTCCTGAGCGCGTCGACCGGCCGCGCCGGAGCCTCATGAACTTCGGGATCCTGCTGGCCACTTTCGCACTCGTCATCCCGGCCGAGCTTCCGGACAAGACCTTCATCTCATGCATCGTGATGGCCTCACGGCACCGGCCGCTCCCCGTGTGGATCGGCGGCGCGTCTGCCCTCATCCTGCAGGCGGGAATCGCCGTGGTCGCCGGCAGACTGTTGGCGCTCTTGCCTCACACCGCCGTTCGGAGCGTGATCGCCGCGCTATTCATAGGTGGAGCCGCCTACCTGTTGTTCGTGCCCGAGAAAGAGGAGGAGGCCAAGGGGGAGCGTCTCGGTGAGCGCGGCGCGGGTGGCGAGGAGGTAGCGCCTCCGACGAGGTCGGACACGTGGTGGCGACCCATGCTCACGACGTTCTCGATCGTCAGCCTGGCGGAGTTCGGCGACATCACCCAGATCCTGATTGCCAACCTCTCCGCTCGCTACCACGCGACATGGTCGGTATTCGTCGGCGCGTCGGCCGCCTTCATCGTCGTCTCGGGTGCCGGCGTGCTCGGCGGGCGAGCGATAGTCCGTGTCGTGCCGCTTTCCATCGTCCGGCGCGTCTCGGGTCTCGCATTGCTCGGGCTCGGCATCTACACGATCGTGGGGCTCATATGACGCCTGAAGCCTCTGCAGGATATGAAGAAGGCTCGATGGCCGCATCGCTGTTGGAAGCCGCCAGGGCGGCGGTCGGGTTCATGCCCGATGACGAAGGGCTTGCACTTGCCCACGTTGCCGAGGCCTTGGTCGGGCTGGCCGGGCTACCCCATCTGGTGGTCGAGATCGGCGCCTATTGCGGCAGGTCCACTCTGTATCTGGCGGCGGGGGTGGCTGCTGGCAGTGCCGCCGGCTCCGCCACGGTGTTCAGCGTCGATCATCACCACGGCTCGGAGGAGAACCAGTCCGGTTGGGAGCACCACGATTCGAGCCTGGTCAACCCGCGCACTGGTCGCATGGACACGCTGCCACGCTGGCGGGCCACCATCGACGATGCAGGCGCCGGCGACCTCGTAGTCGGCGTCGTCGGTGATTCGCCGACGATCGCAGGTCACTGGTCGAGCCCGATCGGTTTGTTGTTCATCGACGGTGGACATGGTGACGAGCCCGCGTGGGCCGACTACCACGGGTGGGTACCGCACGTAGCCACGAACGCGTATCTGGCCATTCACGACGTCTTCCCCGACCCGGCCGACGGCGGGAGGCCGCCGTACGACCTGTACTGCAGAGCACTCGAGTCCGGAGCGTTCGTGGAGGAGGCCGCTCTCGGCCGCGGCAGCCTGCGAGTGCTCCGGCGCACTGGCGAGGGCCAGTAGGCGATGGGGCGGCTGCTGATGGCGGCTGGAACGCTCCGAGTGATAGGACAGCGACCNNTGAGCCAAGAGCTGTGGACCGACGTCGACCACTACTTGACCGACGCGCTGCACGATCCCGACGCGAGCCTCGATGCTGCGTTGGAAGCGAGCGCCGCGGCAGGCCTGCCGCCGATCCAAGTGTCCACGAACCAAGGCAAGATGCTCCACCTCCTTGCACGGATCCAGGGTGCCCGCAGGATCCTCGAGGTAGGCACCCTCGGCGGTTACTCCACGATCTGGTTGGCGAGGGCCCTTCCCGCCGACGGTCAGCTGATCTCGCTCGAGCTCGAACCGCGACACGCCGAGGTGGCAAGGAAGAACCTGGAGCAAGCCGGTGTCGGAAGCGTCGCCGAGGTACGGCTCGGGCGCGCCATCGACTCCCTTGCAACGCTCGCGGAGGAGGGCGTCGAGCCGTTCGACTTCGTCTTCATCGACGCCGACAAGCAGTCCAACGCGGACTACTTCGCGTGGGCGTTGGATCACACCAAGCCGGGCAGCGTCATCGTCGTGGACAACGTGGTCCGCGCCGGCGCGGTAGCGGACGCCAGTAGCGACGATGAGGCCGTGCTCGGCGTGCGCCGCTTGCACGATCTCATCCAGGGCGACTCGCGCGCGACAGCCACTGGGATCCAGACCATTGGGACCAAGGGATACGACGGGTTCACGCTTGCGCTCGTGCTCTGAACCCGTGGGCTCGACCCGGTCCGCCTTCGCCAGCGATTCGCTTGACTGTCAAGATATGACAGTTATGACCGCGTTGCGGTCGTTTCTGTAACTTCTTGCGGCTCGGCCGCCGATGGCCGCGAGCCCCGCGAGCCCGGCGAGCCCCCGATTTCGTCGTCGATCTCGTCGAGGTCGAGGCCCGCTGGCAACCCCTTGCCGAGGAACAGCCCAGAGGTGCTGCTCTCCCCCGCCATTGCATCGAACGCCAGCACGATGGCGGCAGCCGTGTAGGTACTCCGCTCCTCCTGCGGGAACGTCGACCGCTCGGGGTACACGCGCCCTGTCGTGTACGAACCGTCCGGATCACGCTGATCCTGCACCCAGGCGAGCAATCGGGCGGCATCCTCGACACGCCCCACCCCTAGGCACGCCAGTGCGCACTCCGCCGTCTCCGCCGCCGTCACCCATGGCCGATCCGAGACGCAACGCACGCCGCAGTCGTCCATTACGAACGTCGCCCAGCGAGCCTCGAGCCGTTCAACGGACGCTCGAGTGTCGAGCGCGCCAGCGAGAATCGGGTAGTACCAGTCCATTGCGTACCGGTTCTTGGGAGCAAAACGATCAGGCCGATACACAATCGCGTGTCGCAACCGACCCGCCGCGAGCTCCCACTCGGGACGCTCGGCACCGACAAGATCGGCGCAGGCGATGGCACACCTGAGCGAGAGGTAAGCAGAAGACGAGCCCGTGAGCAGCGCGTAGGACTCCGCCGCCCCGTCGTCGCGGATCGACCAGACGAGCTCCCCGCTCGGGCGCTGCCACGACAAGATGAACGTCATGGCGGCCTCGACCATCGGGAACATCGCCTCAACGAACCCCACATCGCCCGTAGCGAGGTAGTGGTGCCAGACTCCTGCGGCCACGTAGGCGCAGACGTTGGTGTCGAGACGTCCGTCCTCGACCGAGCCGTCCGGCCGGTAGTAGTTGAACCACGAGCCATCGTCGTGCTGAGTCGCCTGGAGCCATTCGTAGGCTCTCTCGGCCGCACGGTGGCGGCCTCCGACGGCAAGCGCCATCGCCGCCTCGACGTGGTTCCACGGATCACAGTGGCCTCCGTCGAACCACGGGATCATGCCGCTCGCCAGCTGGACGCGCTCGATCGACAAGACCGTGACCTCGAGCTCGTCCGGCGACAGCAGCACTGCCTCGGAAGTGCGGTCGGTCCTCACGAGGCGTGCTCCACGTAGACGACGAGGCTCTTCCCGATGAACGGGGCGAGCGCTCGTTCGGGCACCTGGGTCCAGGCGCTCCGGTGCATGATGTCGTGCACCAGCACTCCGTGGTACGCCTTGACCAGCCGGTGCTGGTCGTTACCGACCCCTACGAGACACTTCAGCCACCAGTACGGACTGTGGAGCCCGTGCGTGTGGTGGTGACCGGTGACGCGAAGGCCCGCCCTACCGAGACGCTCTTCCAGCTGCCCTCGGCGGTAGATCCGCACGTGTCCGCCCGGGATCTCGTGGTAGTCGCTCGACAACATCCAGTTCACAAACTCGGGACCGTAACGGGGAACTGTGATGGCCATGCGCCCGTCCCGGCGAAGCACTCTCGCGAGCTCGCCCATCGCGACCTCGTCGTCGGGGATGTGCTCGAGCACCTCTGCGGCGATGATCCGATCAAAACTGTCGTCCGCGAACGGCAGATCGAGCGCCGTCCCCCGAACAGCAAGCCCAGCCGCTTCGTCGTGCACCTCACCTGCTTCCGCCATCGCGGCCATGACGGCCGCCACGGCCTTCAGCTCGACCTCGTCGGCATCGAGAGCGACGACGCGGGCGCCCCGGCGCAGACACTCGAAAGCGTGGCGGCCCGCGCCACAACCCATGTCGAGCACTCGCTCCTCGGGCGCGAGCCCGAGACGATCGAACTCTACGGTGAGCATCAGGCTGTCTCTGGCACCGGAGCGGACACGAATTCCTTACCCAGTTGGCGCTCGTCAAGCAGGCGGTAATACTGCTCGGCGGTCTCGCGGGCCGTCACGGGCCACGTGAAGCGCTCGAGGGTCCGCGCCCGCCCTGCCGCACCGAGTCGCGCGCGCAGCTCGGCGTCGCCGAGAGCACGGAGGATCGCCACCGCGAGAGCCCCGGGGTCGTTCGGCTCCACTAGGAGGGCCGATTCACCGTCGCGGCCAACCACTTCGGGGAGCGCCCCGCCCGTCGTGGCGACGAGCGGCACGCCGCAGGACATGGCCTCGATGGCCGGAAGCGAGAAACCTTCGTACAGGCTCGGCACTATGGCGAGCTCTGCCGCGCCGTACCACTCAGAGAGCTCGTCGTCAGAGATTCCCGTGACGAAACGCACGGCCTCTCCCAACCCAAGCCTCTCGATCACTTCCGGCACGCGGCTGCCGTCCTTCAGGCGACCGATCACGACGAGGTGTGCGTCCTCGCGCTCGGTCCTGACCTTCGCGAGAGCTTCGAGCAGTGGCACGAGGCCCTTCATCGGTACGTCCGCACTGGCTGTCGTCATCATGCGACCGGGCACTCGCGCGATCTCCGGCCGCGGCCTGAAGACCTGCTCGTCGACCCCGACAGGTACGACCGACATCCGTGACCGCTCGACGCCGAGTTGCTCCGCGATGTCGCCGCAAGACGATTCCGAGACGGTGATCACCCGAGGTATCTGGCCGGCGACGCGCGTCTGCATCTTGATGAAGCCGTACCAGCGGCGCAGCGTGAGGCGCCGACCGAATGTCGTCGCGTGGGCAAGATCGAGCTCCCGGTCGACCGTGATCGGGTGATGGATCGTGGCAATGAGCGGCCAACCGTCCTTCATCATTCCGACGAGTCCGCTGCCAAGCGACTGGTTGTCATGCACGAGATCGAAATCCGCCCGCCGCGTCGCGAGCAGGCGACGCGCTCTGAGCGTGAACGTCCTCGGCTCAGGGAAGCCGGCCGTGCACATCAGTCCGAACTCGAGGAGATCGATGGAGGACTTGAATTCCGACGGCTTCGGCACCCGGAAGGGATCGGGCTCGCGGTACAAGTCGAGGCTCGGGACGGGAACGAAGCCGACGCCCTCGTCGAGGTTCGGGTATGGAGGCCCGGAAAAGACCGTCACCTCGTGGCCGAGTTCCACCAACTCGCGGGTCAGGTGGCGCGAGTAGACACCCTGACCGCCACAACGAGGATTCCCTCGGTAGACGAGATAGGCGACGCGCAGTCGATCAGCTCCCGCGCGTGTGTACATGACCCATCAGCCTCCCCCGCCAGGACCCTGCTGCGCAAACGAGCGATACGACCGTTGTCGCGTTCACTTCGCGATCGCGAGCTGAACGATCTTCACGATGACAAGTGCGAACGCGAAGAGCAGGTAGCTGCGCATCGCCAACATCCCGATCTTGCGCTGCGTCGACATGATTGGCCGTTCGAGCAGTGCCAGCTGGGGCATCCGCCAGGTGGTCCGCCGCGCGAGGCGGTCGGCCGCGGCAGCGCTCGCTGCGAGATTGGCGGCGGCGCGGTTCAAGCGGGACTGCGCGATGACGTATGCACCAACGACAAGGCCGACGACAAGGCCTGCAAGCATCACAGCCTCGATGTCACCGCTCGACAGATGGGGGAACAGCACGCTCGCAGTGAGGATCACCGACATCAGGACGAGCACCCCGATGATGATCGACGTGAGGATGTTCGTCTTCGTCGAGTTGACCCATGGTCCGAGCACAGCCTTGTCGTTGCAGAGAAGGAGCAAGAAGACGGTCGCGCTCGGCAACAGAACTCCGGCCAGCGTCTGGACACCCTCTGTCAGGGTTCCAAGCGGAACACCCGGGGTGAGCACGAGGGTTGCCGACACCGCCATCAACCCCGCAAAGATCGCGTAGAAGCCCTTCGCCCGCTTCCACGACCTGTGGAGCGAGTGCCTCAGGCCGAGCACGTCCGCCGTGGCATACGCCGTGGACAGGCCAACTGCTGATGCCCCGATGATGCTCGCGTCGAACAGGACGATCGCGAACAGGACACCAGCAGCGCGAGAGACGTATTTGCCGAACCCAGCGGCGACGCCACCAGCGTCGGTGAAATGGCCGAACAGTGGCGTGTGGGCGAAGACCGCGGCTGACGCGCCCATCAGCGCACCGGCGCCGATGACGACGATGATGATGCCGATGATCAGGTCGACGCGCTCGTAGTTCACGAACCTCGTCGTGATCCGCTTGTCGATGACGTAGGACTGCTGGAAGAAGAGCTGCNNTCCCGACGATCGCGATGATGAGAAGCATCACGTTCGACAGCTGAGTCGGGCCGCCAGGCACGTTCGGCACGAAGAAGTCGCGGGCCATCGTGCCTGCCGCGGGGTGCACCATTACGTACAGAGGGATCACGACGAGGGAGCCGATGCACAGAGCTATGGCGGTCCGCTCGAAACGCCGAAGGCTCCCCGTGCTCGCAGCCCCGACGATGACGACGCCCGCGAGGACGACAGCAGGGAATTTCGGCACGCCTAGATAGCTGGCGGCAAGCGATACGCCTATGAACTCGGTGACGATTGTGAGGGCGTTCAGGACGAAGAGGTCGATCACGCTGAACGCGCCCCAGAAC
>PLDN01000130.1 GCA_003136185.1 Acidimicrobiaceae bacterium
GAGCACCCCGTCGTCGCCGACCGCCTCACTCGCCTGCGGGATCGCAAGACGCCCGCCGACTCGTTCCGCCAGACCGTGTCGGAGCTGTCCGCGCTGATCGCCTACGAGGCGCTGCGAGGACTCGGGGTCGGCACAACCCGCATCGACACGCCGATCGCCTCGGACATCGAGGCGACTCGGGTGACCGAGACCGTGCTCCTCGTGCCCGTTCTCAGGGCCGGTCTCGGCATGATCCCGGCGATACAAGCGCTGCTGCCCCAGTCGGACGTCGCCCACATCGGCCTGCGCCGCAACGAGGTCACGCTCGAGCCCGAGGTGTACCTGAACCGATTGCCCGCGCACCTCGCTGGTCGCCGTGTCGTTGTTTGCGATCCCATGCTGGCTACGGGCGGCTCGCTCGCCGGGGCATGCTCGCTCGTGAAAGCCCACGGCGCGACCCAGGTAATGGCGCTCTGCCTGATCGCGTCGCGACCAGGGTTGTCGCGGTTCCATTCCTCGCACGCCGACGTGCTCGTCGCGTGTGCCGCCATCGACACCGAGCTGAACGGCAACGGGTACATCGTGCCGGGTCTTGGCGACGCGGGTGACAGGTTGTTCGGGCCGCCGGACTGAACCGCACCGGTACCTATGCCCGCGACCGGACGTACTCCACCACCCGAGCGACAGTCCGATCGTCAGCTTTGGCGAACGAACCGCTGTCGAACGGCGGCTGCGGGTCGTACTCGATCATCAGCTGTGCCGCCTGAGCGCCAAGCCGGTCGACCAGTAGCTCCACCAGCCGCAACGCCATGTCGATGCCGCTCGACACGCCGGCAGCCGTGATGATCCGCTCGGGGAGGTGCTCGACGACCCGATCAGCGGTCGCCACGGCGCCCAACGCCTCGAGCTCGTCGTAGCACGCCCAGTGCGTGGTGGCAGTCAGCCCGGTAAGCAGCCCAGCAGCCGCAAGCACCAACGATCCTGTACACACCGACGTCGTGAACCGTGTCGTACGGTGCGCCTCGCGTACCCACTCGAGAACCCTCGCGTCGTTCACGAGCGGCCGACGAACGTGACGTCGATCGACGGGATGCGCTGCAGCACCTCGTAGGGGCCGACCCCGTCGAGGGCAGTGAACTTGGGGAAGAGGGGAATGACGACCTGCAGACCGGTCATGGCGATGTCCTCTCATATGTGGCATAAGTGGCGGCGACCCGAAAACGCCGCCGATAAGCGTCAGGAGAAACGTTCAGCCGGCGCTGGAACGCCCGGCGGAGAGTCTCGGCAGTGCCAAAACCACGACGTCCGGAGATGCTTCCGACCGAGTCCGGCAGCCACCCTTGTGGCACTCGCGAACACCTCGAAAGGCCCGATCGCATCGAGCGACTGGACGCCAGCGGAGTGATGGCGTCAATGACGGGATACCCACCGTTTCGGCCATGGGTAGGCATGGGCATCGGCATCACGTCACTCGCCGATGTCCTCCCCCCACAGCTCGGGGTGCTCGGCGACGAACGAGCCGAGTAGCTCGATGCATTCGGGGTCGTCGAGATCGAGAATCTCGACGCCGAGACCGGCCAGCCAGTCGTGGCCGCCCGAAAACGTGCGCGACTCCCCGATCACAACGGCGCCGATCCCGAACTGTCGGACGAGGCCGCTGCAGTACCAACAGGGAGACAGCGTGGTCACCATGACGGTGTCCCCGTAACCCCGCCGGCGGCCCGCAGATCGAAACGCAGCCGTCTCCGCGTGAGTCGACGCGTCCTCATCCTGCACGCGGCGGTTATGCCCACTTCCAAGCAGAACGCCGTCGCGCGTGAAGAGTGCCGCGCCTATAGGGATGCCACCCTCACCGAGACCCGATCGGGCCTCGGTGATCGCTGTCGCGAGCCACGTGCGAGCGGTATCAGGGTCGAGCGCGGCGGACCGGCTTGCGCTCATCGTCGCGCACCGGCCAAAGTCGACTTCATGAGCGACGATGGTAGGCGCACGTACCTGACCGTGGTCGGCTCGCAGGAGATCGAGCTGCCTCTCGTCGAGGTCGCAAAGGACCTCTCGATTGCCCTGTTGATCTCTGTGGACCACGGGTTGGCCTTCTCTGAGCGGGCCGGCGCCGAGCTCGCAGCCCTAATGGCGCCCTACGAGGTCGAGATGGTGGCATCGGTCGCGACGATGGGCATCCCGCTCGCCATCGAGGTCACACGTGCGCTCGGCCTCGACGACTACGCGATCCTCCACAAGACGCCGAAGATCCACCTCGCCGACGCCGTCTCGGAACCGGTCAAGTCCATCACGACGGCTTCTCAGCAGCGTCTCTTGTTCGATCGGGCCCGCATCGACGCAATAGCCGGCAAGCGCGTCGGGATCGTCGACGACGTGATCTCGACCGGCGGGTCGAGCCGCGCGGCGTTGAACCTCGTGCGGAGAGTCGGTGGCGAACCGGTCGTCTTCGGAGCGCTCCTGACCGAGGGAAGCGCGTGGCGGGACATGCTCGGCCCGGACGCCGACAAGGTGAGGGCACTCGGGTCGATCCCTGTTTTCCGCCACGAGCCCGACGGCTCCCTCACCCAGGACTGGGGTCCTCCGTCGGCGTGATGCTCGGCTCAGTTGCCGGGGCGATGTCGCATCGTCTCGACGCCGCGGTCGTGCCGGTCGTGCTGGCGGGCGTCACGGTGTTCTTCGTGGGCTTGCTGTCCCGAGCATCTGGTCCTGTATCGCCGTCTGTCGACGAACGAGCGGCCCGGCCAGCAAGAAGTAGACGATGCCCCCCACGCCGAGACCCATGAAGACACTGAAGTCGGCCCCCTGGGTGTGGAACGTGATCTCGTTCAACCAGTGCGGCGGCGACAAGTAGGGATAGGTCGACAGCGCGGAGAACGCAGCGAACATCCCGACCACTTGGGCGATGATGGCTGCCCAGTTCACGCCACCGTTCGCCCAGTAGATGCTCGAGCTGTCGATCTTCTGCAGCTCGGACGGCACATACCGCCACTTCCGCATCGCCCAGTCGACCAGATAGATGGCGCACCAGGGAGCGATCCACACGATGACGAGGTCGACGAAGTCCTTCAGCAGCGTGCTGAAGTGCGAGTCGAAGACGGCATAGAAGGTGATGCCAAGGCAGATGAAGCTGTCGAGCACGACGGCCTGGTAGCGCTTCAGGCGCAGGCCGAGCGCCTGGAGCGTCACGCCGGACGAGTACAGGTCGAGAGAGTTGATTCCGAACAGCTGCACGATCGCGAAGAGCAGGAAGATCACGACGACGAACGACGGGATCGTGTGCTGGGTGGTGAAGGCTTGGAACGGGTTGGCTCCGCTCCATTCGGCCGCCGTCCCGACGAAGGTGAAAGCAAGAGCGCCGATCGACATCATCAGCATCTCCGGGAGCGCCGTCGCGAGGAAGAGCCATCCGATGGTCTGGCTCTTGGATGCGTCAGGCGGGAGGTAGCGGGTGTAGTCGTTGCCGCATTCGGTCCATCCGAGGCCGGACAACGTGATCGTGAAGGCGAGACCGTCCAGCCACAACTGCCAGGTGTCGTACGGGCCCGAGCTGGCGATACCGGTATTGCCATGGACGAGCCCGTAGACAAGCAGAATGCCGAAGACGATCCCAAACGGGATGATCAGCATCCGAAGGACCCTGACCATGGTGGCGTGGCCGAGGAACGGCAGGACGATTTGGACGCCCACCGCCAGCAGGATGAACACGACCTTCGCGGGCGTGCCGGGACTGAAGCCGGCTTTTACCGAGAGCACCAGGGCGGCGCCCACTATGAGGATGAGACCCTCGGTTTCGAACCCGAGTTGAGTGAGCCAGTTGAAGAACGCCACGAGTCGGGACCCGTTCGGGCCGTAGCTCGCGCGGTTGATGGCGAAGACGGTCGTCCCGGTCTGTGGGCCCTGCAGGCTGCAGATGCCCACGAGGAACCACGAGAGGTTGCCGACGATGATGATCGTGAGCGCCTGCCAGAAGGAGAAGCCGAAGTAGAGCAGGATCGCCCCGTAGACGAAGTACTCGATGTTGAAACTGGCCCCCGCCCACATGCTCGCGATGTCCCGAGGCTTCGCCCACCGCTCGGTCTCTGGGATGAAGTCAATACCGTGCTGCTCAACGTGAAATGCCTGATCCGCGATCGGCAGATCGGGCATCACTTCATCAGTGGCGGTGACCGTCACGATGTCTCCTCTCGGGTTCCGGATGGGTGCCTGGTCGTCGACCGCTCGCGGCTTTTATTGAACGGCGGTCCGGACAGGGCTGTCTCCACCGGTCCGCCGCCCTAAGACGCCCCCAGATCCGAACCCTCCTTCGGCACACCCCACGCCCGGCACCGGCCAAAACCGGAGCGGATGGCTGATACTAACCAGAGAGATCCGCTCTAACCAGAGAGATAGTCGTCAAGGTGTTTCAGCAGCGTGAATCTCCGGTCTTCATCGGCGAAACACGACTCCAACCCCACTCTCGCCATCTCCCCCAGCTCGTCGGTGCCGTAGTGAAAGGCCTCCGCCACCCGCTCGTACTCACCGGCGAGGTCGATGTCGTAGAGGAGTGGGTCGTCGGTGTTGAGCGAGCAGCGAATATTGCTGGCCCGCAGCTGCTTGATGGGATGGTTGGCGAGGTCGCGGACGACTCCGAGGACGACGTTCGAGGTCGGGCAGATGTCGAGGGGGATGCCTCTCGCGGCTACGAGGGCGGTGACCTGCGGGTCCTCGAGACAGCGGATGCCGTGGTCGATCCGCTCGGCTCCGAGGAGCTCGATGGCTTCTCTCACTCCTTCGGGTCCGCTCGACTCGCCTGCGTGGGCTGTTCGGCGGAGGCCGGCATGGCGGGCGCGCTCGAACGCCGGGGCGAAGCGGCTGTTATGGGACTCCGCGCCGTTCGCCTCGTTCCCATCGATCGAGAGCGCTGCCACCCTCGGGTGGGCTAGCTCGAGGAGCGTGTCGACCAGTTCGAGTGCCTCCGAGCGAGTCTGGTTGCGTTTGATGCTGATGCAGAGGGCGGTGGTCGTACCGTGGTCGGCCTGCCCAGCCCTCAATCCCGCGTCCAGGGCGTCGATCATGGCCTTGAGATCGTGCTGCCAGTGCGGCCAATGCGTTGGGTTGACGATTATGTCGACGTGGCCGGCACCTGAGTGCTTGGCTCGGGTCGTGATCGCGTAGGCGATCTGCTCGAGCTGGTCGGCTTGGTCGATCAGGCCGCATGACCAGTCGAGGTAGGTGAGGAGCTGGGACAGGTTGGTGATGGTTGGAGGCGCGGCTGGCACGAGCGGTGCAGCTCGCCCGGCCGGCGCTGTGGCGCGCCCGGCCGGCGCTGTGGCTCGACGCACCATCTCGTGTGGCACGCAGCCCTCGAGGTGGAGGTGCACCTCGGCTTTCGGCAGCTCTCGGATCCATTCCTCGGTTGGCAGTAGCGGAGTCACCGGCCAATAGTTGCCGAGTCTGCAGGGGGGTGCTCACCCGTCGCGTAGTTTGTCTGGGTGCCGTTCACCGAATTCGAGTCCCGCGTGAGCGGTATCGACGGGCTCAACCTGATCACCACCAAGCAGATCTCCGACGAACGAGGAACCATCCGGGAGTTCTTCCGCCAGAGCACATACGCCTCGCTACTGGGTTCGTGCGGTCAGATCAACATCACGCACTCTCGGCAGTGCGCCATTCGCGGTCTGCACGGCGAGGACACGACGAAGCTGGTCGGAGTCGCGGCCGGCGAGGCATTCGGGGCGTACGTGGACGCGCGGCCAGCGTCCCCTACCTACGGGGCCGTAGAGGTCGTTCAGCTGGTCCTCGGGTTGCAGGTGCTGGTACCGCGGGGCGTGCTCAACGGCTTCCAGTCGGTGAGTGAGGGTGGGTGTGAGTACCTCTATGGTTTCGATACGGAATGGCGCCCCGACATGCCTGGCGTGGGTGCATACGCCCTCGATCCCGGGCTGGCGATTCCGTGGCCGCTTGCTATCGACACCGCTGACCGCTCGATGCTGTCGGCTAAGGACGCCGCCCTGCCGCTCTTCTCGGCCCTCGACTAGGAACCAGCGCCCGGCAGTTGGGCGTCCGGCGACATTCCTGCCCCACGCTTCCCGCGGCCGCCTACCGGGGCCAGGCGCGGCTTGCCGGCGTGGCCCCAGCCGACTCTGGGTCGCGGCCGGCTGCCTGAGTCCTACGCCGTCTCGCTCCTCAACGCCTATCAGGGTGACGCTGTATCCGGTGGTCCGGCTCCGGAGGGCACGATCCACCGCCAGGTGCCGGGGCCGCCTTCGATCCGAAAGCCACTCACCGTCTTCAGGCGGTGGTGGTATCTGCATTATGCGTACTGCCG
>PLDN01000138.1 GCA_003136185.1 Acidimicrobiaceae bacterium
GGCAGGCCGAGCACGCGCTCGGCGAGAGAGTTGCGCTGAATGTTGTCGGTGCCGCCACCGAGCTTGGTCATCCATTGGTTGAGGAAGGTGCGCTCCCACATCCCACCGTCGATTGCGCTCTCATCCGCCAGCATCCCGTGCGCACCGGAGAGCTCCATGACGAGTTCCCCGGTGAGGCTCGCATGCTGCGAGACGAACAGCTTGGTCGTCGAGGCTTCGGGGCCTGGCATGCGGCCGTGGGAAATCGCCGTCTGTATCCGGTAGTTCATGAACCGCAAGAGCTCGGTCCGCGTGTAGAACGCGGCGATCTGCTGGCGGATCACCGGGTCCTCGCTCTTGCCCATCCGGCGGGCGAGGTCCGCCAACTGGGTGACGGTGATGCTCTGGCCCCCGCCCCCGCCGATGAGGGCGCGCTCGTTGCTCATGGTGGTATGGGTCACCGCCCACCCGTTGTCGACCGTGCCCACTACGTTCTCGACCGGAATCGTCACATCGGTGAGGAACTCTTCGTTGAAATGGGCGTCCCCGGTTATCTGCCGGAGGGGCCGGACTTCTATGCCGGGCGTGCGCATGTCGACCAGGAAGTAGGTGATCCCCTTGTGCTTCGGCACATCGGCGTTGGTGCGGGCGACGAGGATGCCCCAGTCGCTGTACTGGGCCCCCGACGTCCAGACCTTCTGCCCGTTCACGACCCACTCGTCGCCGTCTCGCACGGCCCGCGTGCCGAGCGAGGCGAGGTCCGAGCCTGAGAAAGGCTCGGAGAACAGCTGGCACCAGATCTCCTCGCCCGAGAGGATCTTCGGCAGGTACCGCGCCTTTTGCGCCTCGGAGGCGTGGGCAATGATGGTCGGGCCGGCTAGGCCTACCCCGAGGATGTTGATCCCGAAGATCGGCAGCCGGTGGCCACCGAGCTCCTCCCGCACGATCTGCTGCATCCAAGCCTCGCCCGAGAGCCCGCCGTACTCCTTCGGCCAGAGCGGTGCGGCATACCCGGTCCTGCCGATCACTCCCTGCCAGCCGAAGAAGTTGAAGTCCTTGCGCGCCTTCGCGAAGGCTGCGTCGTCACCCGCTTCGAGGGCCTCGATCCAACCTGGCGGCAGCACCTCGGTCAGCCATTGCTTGAAGTCGGCACGCCACGCCGCCCGTTCCGGCGAATCCTCCACCTTCCAGCGCATCAGCCGGCGCCTCCGTCGGACGCCCCGCCCGCGACCGCGGCGCCGAGTGTGGCGGTCATGCGGCCGATCGCCTCTTCTGCTTCAGCGACGATGCGCCTGACCAGCTCCGCCGCCGGGATCAGCTCGTCGATGGCCCCGGTGCCTTGGCCGGCGGGGAGCCCTTCCTTGTCGAGATCGACCCCCTCGGTCTCGGGTCCTCCGCCGAGATGCCAGGCGTTGTCGCCCATCGACCTGCCGAGCTGCGCAGGGAACGGCTGCAGCTCGGCAGGGTTCTGCTCGAAGTAGGTCGTGTAGTCGTTGCGCAGGACACGCATCGTCTTGCCTGAAAAAGCACGGCTGACGACCGTCCCGTCCTCACGCGAGGCGATGAGCCGCTCCTTGTATCCAGGGACCGCCCGCGCCTCTGGCGTCGCGATGAAGCGTGTCCCGACCCAGACCCCGACGGCGCCGAGCGCCAAGGCCGCTGCCAGCCCTCGGCCATCGAAGATTCCACCCGCAGCCACGACGGGGATCTCTGCGCCGACGGCGTCCACGATCTGCGGCACGAGAGGCATCGTCGCGACCGTCCCGGTGTGCCCGCCGGCCTCGGTCCCCTGGGCAACGACGAGATCGCAGCCCGCTGCGACCGCTCGCCTCGCGTGCTCGACCTTCCCGCACATGTTGATCACGATCACATTGGCGTCGTGGCACATCGTTACGACCTGCGACGGGACGCCGAGGCCGGCGACGAACACCGAAGCCCCCTCCTCGATCAGCATGCGGACCTGGTCCTCGATACCGCCTGGCATCGCGGTCAAAAGGTCCACCCCGAACGGCTTGTCGGTGAGGCGCCGCACCTCGCGGATCTCCTCCACCATCTGCGGCGGGGTCATCGTCGAGGCGCCGAGGCAGCCGAAGCCACCGGCTTCCGACACGGTAGCAACGAGCGGCGCGTACGAGACCCCACCCATCCCCGCCAGCATCACAGGGTGCTCGATCCCGAGCATCTCCGTCAGCTTGGTGCGCATGCCACCGTCCCTTCGACCGCCCGTCGGCGTGGCGACGGCTCTTGTTGACTGACATATCAGTTTAGGAGCCGAGGTGGGCGGGGGCCAGCCGGACCGGCCCACCTCCCTCGAGCTCGCCCGTGGTTGGGTGGGGTTCTGGGCGGGCCGCGCGGAAATCGGTGGCGGCATCGCCGGCTGGCTTACAAACCCTGGACGCAGTTCGGCCGGGCATATCGGCGAGTTTGCGTCCAGCGCCCGAAATCCAGCACTAAGAAAAACTAGGCCCCACTCCGCAACCGGTAAGCGCCGGGTAGGTCCAGCGGTATGTGGCACAGGCATTGTGCCCGGCATGACGATTGACCGCAGCGCTGAGCGCCACTTACTAATCCTCATGGCACGGCAGCACGGCCTTGCCACAACGGTCCAGGCCCGCGCCGTAGGCGTGGGCAAGCACCGCCTTGCACGCCTGACGGTCGACGGCTACATCCGGCAGGTGGCGCCCGGTCTTTATCGCCAGCTCGGGGCGCAGAAGACTTTCGAGCATTTCGTGATGACGGCGTGCCTAGCGGTCCGAGGTGCCCTGGCCTCGCACCAGACGGCTGCCGCGCTCCACCTCGGGCCGGACTACCGGCGCCGCGAAGTCCACGTCGTCGTCCCACACGGCACGCACGCCCGGGACCTGGTGGCGGCGGGCATCGAGCTCGTGGTTCACCGGACCCGCTCGTTGTCGAGCAGCGACGAGTGCAAGGTGGCCGGTATCCCGACCACCGCTCCGGCTAGGACGCTGCTCGACCTCGCCGCGCTGCCGGCAAGCTCCGGGCGAGGACCGGGGCTTGATCAGGTGCTCGGGGAGTTGCTTGCGACCAAGCGGGTGCAGCCGGCATCGGTGCTGACGGCGCTCAAGAGGGCGAGATCGAGCCACCACGCCGGACGTGCCCAGCTGGAAAGAACCCTCGAGCGGGCGCTCGAGCTCGACATCGTGCGCACTGAGAGCCCACCCGAGCGTCGCTTCCTGCTAATGCTCGCTTGCGACGGCATGCCGCTCCCGGCAGTCCAGCACGAGATCCGAGGCCCTAGAGGTGGCCTGATCTGCCGGGCAGACTTTGCCTGGCCCGCTTTCAGGTTGGTGATCGAGATCGACGGCTCCCGGTGGCACTCCTCGCTCGAGGCGCAGGCGCGCGATCGGGCGAGGGACGCCAGGCTGCAAGCAGCGGGATGGACCGTGCTCAGGTTCTCGCCGGCCGACATCGCCGAGCGCCCACAGCGCGTGCTCGCCTCGGTGTGCGAGCTGCTGGATATGCCCAACCCTCTAAGGTGAGCCGAGTGGCTGGGGACCAGCTGGGCCCGGCGTCGTGCCTGCTAAAGGAGTAGTGATGGCGAGACTGTCAAAAGCTGGCCGGCGGGCCTCAGCGAGCAACCGGAGCGCCGCGAGCACTCAGACCGCCCAGGTAGCCCAGACCGCCCAGGTAGCCCCCGTAGCGGCAACCACCGAGGCGAGCGACCTGGCCGCGCCCGTGACCCCGAAGGGGAACGGCCTCGAGCGGGGGCAGAAGAGCGGCATCGACGAGTACCGGGGCGTCGCCCGCAGCGAGCTGATCGAAGACTTCCGGTTCGCATGCATCTCGCGGGCTCTCGACGACCGCGAGATCACGCTTCAAAAACAATCCCGCGTCTTCTTCCAGATCTCCGGCGCGGGTCACGAGATCCTGCTTCTCGCCCTCGCGAGGTCACTCCGCTCGGGCTATGACTGGTTCTTCCCGTATTACCGGGACCAGGCGCTCGCTCTCGCGCTCGGCGTGACACCGAAGGAGATTCTTCTCCAGGCCGTCGGCTCGGTCGAAGACCCGAACTCAGGTGGCCGCCAGATGCCGTCGCACTGGGGTAGCGACAAGTACAACATCGTCTCCCAGACGAGCTGCACGGGCAGCCAGTGCCTCCCCGCCGTCGGCTGCGCCGAGGCCTCCAGGTACATCGCACCGAGGAACCTCCCCGGCTGCAAGGCTTTCGGCGACGAGGTCACCTACGTCTCGCTCGGCGAGGGAGCTACGTCCGAGGGTGAGTTCTGGGAGAGCTTGAACACCGCATGTCGCCTCCATCTCCCGGTCGTGTTCCTCGTCGCCGACAACGGCTACGCGATCTCCGTCCGAGCGGCAGACCAGGCGCCGGCGCCGATCTCCGAGCTCGTGCGGGGCTTTCGAGGGCTCGCCATCACGAAGTTCGACGGGACCGACTACTTCACCGCGCGCCAGAAGGGCGCTCACGCCATCGCCCGCGTGCGTGCCGGAGAGGGCCCGGGGCTCATCCACGCGACAGTCACGCGGCCCTACTCCCACTCGTCGCAGGACACCCAGGCGAAGTACCGCGCGGCCGAAGAGCTCGAGCTCGAGGCGAGCCACGACCCCATCTCGCGCTTGGAGCACCAATTGCTTCGCGGCGGTGTGCTGAGCGCGGACGAGGCGACCGAGATCCGCGAGCAATCTCGGCTCCTCGTGGCAGAAGCCGCCCGTGAGGCTCTCGCCGCTGCCCGGCCGGACCCGGCGACGGTGACCGACCACGTGCTCGCCATCCCGAACATCCCCGATCCTGGAGCGCCCAGCGCCGCCACGAAGCCTCCGTACGAGGCAGATCCGACGGGCGACCTCGTGACCCGCGGCGAGCCCGTCGGCATGGGCGACGCCATCCGGCTGACCCTGCACGAGCTGATGGGCACTGACGAGCGGATACGAGTCTTCGGGGAAGACTGTGCCGACGCACCAGAGGACGTCGTCGACAAGGTCGAGGGCAAGGGCGGTGTCTTCGGGACGACTCACGGGCTCCAGAAGACCTACGGGATCGCCCGCTGCTACAACACGCCGCTCGCAGAGGCCAACATCATCGGCCGCGGGATCGGCCAGGCGATCAGAGGCCTTCGGCCGTGCGCCGAGATCCAGTTCTTCGACTACATCTGGCCCGCCATGCACCAGATCCGGGCCGAGGCGGCAACGACGCGTTGGCGATCGGAGGGTCGTTTCTTCGTGCCTCTCGTAATCCGGGCGGCGATCGGCGGGTACGTAAAGGGTGGAGCGCTCTGGCACTCGCAGTCGGGCGAGTCGATCTTCGCCCACATCCCCGGGCTCATCGTGATGTTCCCCTCCCGGGCGGCGGACGCGGCAGGGCTGCTCCGGGCGGCGTTCAGGTGCGAGGACCCCGTCTTGTTCCTCGAGCACAAGCACCTTCTCCGCCAGAAGTACGCTATGGACCCGTTCCCACCATCGGACTACGTGCTGCCTCTCGGGCGTGCCTCGATAGTGCGGCCGGGCGCAGACCTGTCGATCGTCACCTGGGGCGCCACCGTTCAGAAGTCGCTCGCCGCTGCGGATCGCCTGGCGGCTGACGGGATCGAGGTCGAGGTCGTCGACCTGCGCACGCTCATTCCCTGGGACAAAGAGGCGGTAGCTGCCACGGTCGCCAAGACGTCCCGGCTTCTCGTCGTGCACGAGGACGTGCTGACGGGCGGCTTCGGGGGGGAGGTGGCGGCGTTTGTGGCTGATGAGTGTTTCGAGAGCCTTGACGCACCGGTGAGGCGAGTGGCCGCCACTGACACGTTCGTGGCCTACGAGCCGACCCTCGAGACTGCAATCCTGCCGCAAGTGGACGACATCGAGGCGGCCGCGCGGCAGCTCGTCTCCTACTGAAGCCCGGCTGCAACTCAGCTAGCGGCCCCTGTTCTCCGCGTAGCGCTGTGTCAGGCGAACAACGAGCCGCCCGAGCAGGATCAGGCCCAACACGAGGACGACGAGGACGAGCGCGGCCGCATGCGTCAGTGCCTGGTCCGCCCGGGCCGGCTGGTCGAAGAACTCGTACGCCACGTAAGTGAGGTAGCCGAGCGAGGAGTGGGTGAGCGCGGCGTTCGGGTACGCGTTCGAGAACGACAATGTGTAAAGGAGCGGCGCCGTCTCACCGACAGAGATGGCGAGAGCGACGATGAGACCGGTCGAGATGCCGGGAATGGCTGAGCGCAAGACGATCTTGCGGAGGAGCTGAACCCGCGTCATCCCGAGTGCCTCGGCCCCGGACCTTGTCGTTCATCCTGTTGAGCGAGCGGAGGAACGTCGTCTTGCCGGACCCGGTCGGCCCTACGAGTGCCGTGATCCCATGGCGGGCGACTGGGAGATCTATGCCCTCGAGAACCGTCGATGTCCCGAACCCGAGCGTGAGCCCGGTTGCCTCCATCGCTGGGTTAGGCATCTCTCCCCGATGGACCGTCGGTGAGCTTCGAACAGCCGGTGAGCTGTTCGTCATGGGGGGAACTACGACTGAAGTGATTGCTTCTGAAGGTAAGGAGCGCCGCTTAACCACAGGTAAACAGACGATGAACTGGGAAACGGCGTTTAGGGAAAGTGACAGGGTTTTGACAAAGTTACGAGCACAGCTTGCGTTCACCGCAAGCAGAGAGTGACAAATCGGCGCTCGGCGGCCGGCGCTCAGCCCTCTGTTGTCTCGGGCGCGAAGCCCTGCCGCATCGTGTTCTCGGTCACGACACGGGGCTCGACGAACTGGAAGAGGTAGTCGGGCCCACCTGCCTTCTGACCGAATCCCGACATCCCGTGTCCCCCGAAAGGCTGGCGGCCGACGACTGCGCCGGTGATCGTCCGGTTGATGTAGACGTTGCCCGCCCGCAGCTCGTCGGAGGCATGATGGATGTGCGATGGCGAGCGGGAGATGATCCCAGCCGTCAGCGCATACGGCGTGGCATTAGCGATCTCGATCGCCTCCTCGAAGCCGCGCGCCCTCATGACTGCCACGACCGGCCCGAAGATCTCCGTCTCGGCGAGTTCGGACTGCGGGCTCACCCCGGCGACGATGGTCGGCCCGACGAAGTAACCCCGCTCAGGCAAGTCGTCGCGCAACAACACCACGTCGCCGAAGCCGAGCGCTCGCTCCTGCCAGGCGCGAATGCGTTTCACGGCGTCCTCGTCGATCACCGGGCCCATCTCGGTGCCCATATCACGGGGAGGCCCGATCCGAAGGGCACGCGCCGCCTCGACGAACCGCTCGAGGAACAAATCGTGAACCGCGTCGACCACGACGATCCGCGACGCGGCAGAGCAGCGTTGCCCGGCATAACCGAACGCCGAAGCGACGGCCGCCGGGACAGCCACGTCGAGGTCGGCGTCTGAATCGACGACGAGAGCATTCTTGCCACCCATCTCTGCAAACACACGGCGAACCTCCCGCTGGCCCGCCACGACGCCAGCCCCGAGCTCGTTCAGCCGAAGTCCAACGGCCTTCGATCCGGTGAAGACGACGGTCGCGACCTGCGGGTGCGTCGCAAGCGGCTCGCCGATCTCCTCGCCGATCCCGGGCAGGAAAGCCAGCACGCCGTCGGGCAGGCCACCTTCTGCCAGAGCCTGCACGAGCAGCTGCGCCGTCGCCGGCGTTTGCTCAGCCGGCTTCAACACCACGGCGTTCCCGGCGACGAGCGCTGCGGCGGTCATACCAGTAGGGATGGCGAGCGGGAAGTTCCAAGGCGAGATGACGGCAGCCACTCCCCTCCCGCGATAGCTCAGCCGGTTGATCTCCCCGGCGGGCGATTGCACCCTGCCGCCGCGTCCCATCTCGACAGCCTGGCGCCCGTAGTACTCGAGGTAATCGATCGCCTCGCAGACGTCGACGTCGGCCTCGGACCAACCCTTACCGGCCTCGAACACTTCTAACGCCGCAGCATCGAAACGCCGCTCCCGCAACCACTTCGCCGCATCGAACAGGACCTGCGCCCGCGCAGCAGCCGGGCGCCGAGACCAGTCGCGGTACGCCTTCGAAGCCGCCTCGATCGCGCGGGACAGCTCAACGGGGCCACAGCAAGCCGACGTCGCCACGACGACGGCAGGATCCGCAGGGTCGACCGACAAGATCCGGCGATCGGTCTGGATGTCCTCGCCGGCGATGCGAGCTGGCACGTAAAGGCCGAGACCTCGCCCGCGCAACTCGACCGACCGGGCCATCGCGTCGCGAACCGGAGGCACGTACCACTCCGCCAGTGGCTCGGGCCGGTAGGGGCTCGGTGAGCCGGCGTCAGTCGCCGGGCGCAGCGAGAGTTCGGGGTGAGCGACCAAAGCCCGAGCCGCCTGTCCGCCAACTTGGCTCGACTCGGTCTTGCGAACCTTCGGGCGAACGAGCAAGCCGTCGAGGCTCTTACCCTCGGCAAAACGATGCCGGACGAAGCTCTCGTTCGAAGTGTTCTCCAACAGGCGCCGCACGAGATAGGCCATGCCCGGGACGAGCTCACCCATCGGCGCGTAGACCCGCAGCCGGCGCCCCATCTCGCGGACCGCTTGGTGAACCGGCTCCGCCATCCCATACAAGAGCTGGAGCTCGTAGCCGTTCGGCGGGATGCCCGCCGCCTCCGCGGTAGCCATCGCATAGGCGAGCGACCGGAGATTGTGGGAGCCGAAGGCCGCGCGAATCTGCCCGTGATGGCCGTGCAGAATGCGGACGCAGCGCTCGTAGTTGAGGTCCGTCTGCGCCTTTTGCTCGAAGACCGGAACCGGCCATCCAGCCGCTTGCGCGACGATCGTCTCGGTATCCCAGTAGGCACCTTTCACGAGCCTCACTGAGACGGGCACCACTCCGGGCCCGGCCGACCTCGCTCGCTCGACCGCCCAGCTCGCGATCTCCGAGAGGTCGTCGGCCGAGTCACGCAGGTACGCCTGCACGACGATCCCGGCATGCAGCTCCGACAGCGACGGCTCGGCCAGCAGCTCGCGGAAGAGCCGGATCGTGAGGGACTTCGCCTCGTATCGCTCCATGTCGAACCAGACCTGGGCACCGCGGGCCGCCGCCAGCTGGAGGATCGGCAGCAGCCGCCGGCGAGCGCTCTCGAGGCCGGCGCTGGCGGTGAGGGGATGGAAGTCCGGCGCGAGAGCGCTCGGCTTGATCGACACAGCGACACGCGGGAGCTCACCGAGGTCGTCGCTCTCGAGGATCGGGCGGGCAGGCCACTGTGCGGCTTGGTCGAGCAGGGCAGAGACAAGCTCCGCCAGCCGGTCGGCATATGTATCTGCCTCGCGCTGGGAGTAGGTGTGCTCTCCGAGAAGATCGATCGTCGCGGCCGTACCTCCCCGCCACAGCTCGCCGAGCGCAGCCCCGACCTGTGTGGGATCCGAGCCGACGATGAACTGGGACGCCATCTTGCTGACTTCCCGGCGAGTCAGGCTTGCCGCCAGACCTCTGCCGATCCCGACCCGATTGGCAAGCTTGGCGGACGCGGCGACGGGCAGCGGAGCGACGCCGCGCTCGAAGTACTCCTCCAGGTGACGGCCAGTGTCGGCGTCGTCGCTCATTGCTGGCAAGACATCGACCAGCCGGAACAGTTGCGACTGGAAGGCGGGATTGCTCATCGCCCAGGACATCAGCATCTCGGTGACCCGCGACATCTTGTAAGCGCGGGCTTTCACACCTGACCCCAGGCTCGCGAGCTGCTGCCCGAGTGCGAGGACCTCGCGCTCGGCAGGTTCGGGCGGCATACCAGCCGCGAGATGCGTGGAACGCCCTTGTACCACCAGCAGCGACGCTACCTGCCCCTCGCTCGCCCCCAAACGTCCGAATCCCGCGCAATTCCCGCTCAAAGAGTCACATACGCGTGGGTCCGGCGCCGCGCCGAGAGGTACCGTAAGAGCTGTGGTCCGCCGCCCGCTCTCGTCGAATGAAGCGACTGAGAACCTAGCGGAGCCCGCGGCCGAGGCCGCTGAGGTGGCGCTCAGCATCGACCGTCAGGTCATTCAGCTCTTCGCCCTCGTCGAAGAGGCAGTCGCCGGAGCCACCCACGCGCTGCTGACCGGTGACCGGGAGGCGGCACGCGTGCTCGTCGCGAACGACATCGCCCTTGACGAGCTCTACCGGGAGATCGAGGAGCGGGTGCACGCTCGCGTCATGGCCGGCGGCATGTCCGCCAACCGCACCAGGTGGCTGCTTGCAGTCCTGTCGATGCTCCCCGAGCTCGAGCGCAGCGGTGATCTGGCCGAGCATGTCGCGCAGAGGGCGACGCGCAACCTCCCCGCAGAGATGCCGGCCCGAGTGCGCGGATTCATCGAGCGGATGGGCGAGATCGCATGCTTGATGTGGGCGATGGCTGCCGACGCATACGCCGACCGGGCGGCAGGCGCGGAGAAGATCGACCTCCTCGACGACGAGATGGACGACCTTCACGTACAGCTGATCGCTGATATCGCCGGTGGCTCGGTTCCAGTGCCGGTGGCGATCGAGTTGGCGTTGGTCGGGCGTTTCTATGAGCGTCTCGGTGACCACGCCGTGAACATCACGCGGCGCGTGCCGGCGCGGCTCCGTAGCGAGGCCATCGGCTGATAGGCCTGCCGGACCTGATCGTGCCGGCGCGGGATCGGGCGGAGTTTGGCAGACTGAGCGCTGCCGGGCGCGAGGGGGGAGACGACGCAGGTGCAGGCAGACGATGCCGTCCAAGCCATCCTCGACGCCACGCTGTCCCTCCTCGGCGAACGGGGCTACTCGCGCCTCACGATGGACGAGATCGCGCAGCGCGCGCGGGTCGGAAAGGCGACCATCTACCGCAGGTGGCCCTCGAAGCTGCCCCTCGTGCTCGACTCGGTGCGGGGAGTAAGCGACGAGCAGCTGACGGCGCCCGACACCGGCTCACTCGACACCGATGTCCTCACCCTCCTCGGGACTTTCATCGAGGCTCTCCGCCTGCCGCTCGGCCAGGCGCTCGTGCGGCTGCTCGCCGACGCAGCTCCTGATCCCGAGCTGCGCCACGTGGTCTACGACGAGCTCATCCGCCGTCGCCAGGTGGCCCTGCGCGTCATCCTCGAGCGCGGCATCGCGCGGGGCGAGATCCGGCCGGACACCGATGTCGACCTCGTGCTCGAGCTCGGGTCGGCGGCCATCTTGCACCGCCTCATCATCAGCGACGAGCCCCTCGACCTCGAGTACGGAGCGCGAGTCGCGCAGATGCTGCTGACCGGGCTCAGGCCGGACTGACGCCGACCGGGTCGCGGCTCACGACCGGCGCTCGTAGCGCTCTTCGTGGACGACCGCTTCTAGCGGCAGCCGCTGGCGCCAGCCGGCACGCTCGAGATCCGGCGTCTCCTCGAGCCTCGTGACAGGACCGAGGCAGAGCCACGCGACCGGCCTGACACCGTCGGGCACCCCGAGCAGCTCCGCCAACACCGCCTCGTCGTAAAATGACACCCAGCCGACACCGAGACTCTCGGCGGTGGCAGCAAGCCAGAGATTCTCGATCGCCAAGCAGACCGAGTACAGCCCTGCATCAGCTATCGCGTGCCGACCGAGCACATGGGGGGCGCCCCGCGCCGAGTCGTAGGTGACGACCACTCCCGCACTCGACTCGAGGATGCCCTCGATCTTGATTGACGCGAACTGTTCGGCCCGTTCCGGCGGGAGAGTCCCGGAGAAACGCTCCCTCTCGCTCCACACATGCTCCCTGAACACCTCACGGGTGGCCTTATCGCGCACGACGATGAAGTCCCACGGCTGGGAGAGCCCCACGCTCGGAGCAGCGTGCGCCGCCTCGAGGACGCGGCGTAGCACGTCAGGGTCGATCGGCTCCCCCGTGAACTGGCCGCGGACGTCGCGGCGCTTGAAGATCGTCTCGTACAACCCGGGGCCCGAGGAAGGAGCAGACTGCATCGCCCGTCACCGTAGGTCAGTCCCGGCTACGGTCCTGCGAAGTCAGCCGAACCGTGGCTCGCGGGCTCGTGGAGGCCTTCCGTGCCGGCACCATCTCGCCGCTCGAGGCTTTGGAGGGCTCGCTCGCGCGATGGCTCAGTCGTCGCTCAACGCGTTCTCCCACGTGGACTCAGAGCGGGCGCAGCAGGAGAGGAGCTGCTGATACCCCTCGAGATCTACCGCGAGCGGACGGCGGCTTTGCCGGTGCTTCCGAAACCATCGAACCAGTCCTTCTCACCCTTCCTCCTTCTCGCGGGCGGAACGGGCGACTGCTGCTGCGACAAGCACGGCACCGACTGACTGCCCGGTGACCTCGGCTCCTGCAGGCTAAATCGCGTCTCGGCCTCGATAGCGCCTACCGGCTGAACCATGGCCTCGTGTCGAGCAGCGCCGGTGGAAGGCCTCCGTAGACGAGGAGCACGGAGCCCTCCGGCATGCGGCGGATCCACCCGGCAGGAGCGACCGGTGCCCGCCCGGAAGCTTGCGTCTCGCTCCACGATCCGTCCTTCGAGGTCGTTCTCGAGTGTTGCGGCTGTTCGCTGTCTCCGATCAGAACGCTCAAGAGCTCGAGCGTGCGCGGATCTGAGACACCGGGGAAAACGACCTTGGCGCGGTGGTTGTTGACGATCGTTGCCCATCGAGGGCCGTATCGAGCCTCGATCTGGGCGAGGTCCTGCCACACCGTGACAAAGGAGACTCCGTGTCCGGCCGCCGTCGCGAGCAGCTGGTCGATATCGCTCAGTGGGGCGATGTTCGCAGCCTCGTCGAGGACGACGAGCAGCGGAGGGTCGAGGGGCTTGCCGAGACGAGAAGCCTGCTCGAACGCGACATCGAGCGTCTCGCGGACAAGGGCGACGAAGATCGGGCTGAGTCGTCGCTGATCTCGCGCTGGCGCACTGCAGTAGAGCGTGCGCGATCGATCGCCCAGCAACCAGCCAGCCTCGAGCCGCCGGCTCGCACGCTCGGAGTCGGCAACGTGTGGATCGGCATAAGCGGCGACCACCGTCTGCGCGGTGGCATAGACCGAGGAGCGCTGGCGCTCTTCCATCGCAAAGCACGAGCGAGCGACGCGGGCGGCGTCGCGCTCGCCGGCGAGCTCGAGAGCCAAGAGCGGTTCGTTGACCGTCTCCTCGTCCAGCCAGCGAACCACCTCCCCCATCGAGCCGCTCGCGAGGGCGGCGGCTCGGAGAAGAGGCGCGATCAGCCGCTCGGCGGCTGCGTACCAGTAGCTCGCATCTTCGATTGCGCCGTCCCGCCGGCCGACCGAACAGAGCGAATCCGCCACCCGTCGGGCGCCCGCCCACGTGCCGGCGCCGGAAAGTGGCGACCAACCTATGGTCTCGAGCCCGGTGACTGCCGTTGGGTCGAACACAGCCACCTCGCCGATCGATGAGCGGCACTCAATGGTGTCTCGGACGAGGTCGGTCTTCACACTCGTCGCCAGCACCGGGCCGGCCCAATCGAGGACCGCCGGGATGGCGAGACTCGTAGTCTTGCCCGACTGGCTCGGCCCGACGACGAGGACCGACTGTAAGCGTTCCGCCACCACAAGCGATCGCTTCATCCGCCCGATGACGACCCGGTCCCCCGGCGCTCCTTCGAGCAACACGCCGCTGAGCTCACGCCTCGTCGCCCATCCGTCAGCTGTAGGGCCACCTCCCACTCGCCCGTGCGAGGGGGTGCCGCGACGCCTCCAGAGGATCGCCGCAATCGCGCCAATTGCGACCACGACGGCGAGTCCGAGCAGCGCGACCGGTATCAGGTGCCGGCCGTGAGCCTCGAGCCCTGCCCGGAGCTTGCGGACTGCCTCGGCTACGAGGACTGCGCCAATGACACCGCCGATCGCGATGTCGGCAGGCGCGAGCCCCGGCGGGCTCGGCGCCCTTCCCGAGCGGGCGTGCGTGGCTCGCTGCTCGGGCCTGCGTCTCACGGGTCCGGCGCCGAACGCGCGCGGCCCACCGGCGACAACGGCGAGCCGCGGAGCCTCTGGTCGGTGTCGACGATGGCTGTCTCGTGCGAGCTCAACAGGTGCTCGACGAGGAAGCGCCGATCTCCCACGCGCCACAGCGCCACGCCCCGTCCGAGGCGCGGTAAGTACTCGATCTCGGCGACCGAGCAGCCGAGCAGCCCGGCGAGCGCTCCAAGCTCGGATGCAGGTTGGGCGTAACAGACGACTGTCTCGGAGTCAGCCAGCAACCCCTCGGCGAGCCGGACCTCCTCGCTCCCTGTTGCTCCAGCGGATGCGAGGTCAGAGGCACGATGGCAGACAGCGATGTTGGCGAGGCCTCGTGCCCGGGCAAGCTTCCACGACGACCGCAGGTAGCGACCGACTGCGACCTGAGAGAGCACGGCCCATGCTTCGTCGACGACGAAGACCGTGTGCGGAGCGACGTCGCCTGTGGCGCCGTGTTCCGAAGTCATCGACTGAAGCCACGAGGCCGCGCAGACCATGAGCGCCGGCAATGCCTCCGAGTGGTAAACGTCCGAGAGATCGACGATCAGGGCATCGGCGCCCGAGCCGGCATCGGCAGTCGTCGTCCCGTCGAACATCCCGGCGAGATCCCCGAGCACGAGCCGCCTGAGCTCGAGCCCGACGTGCCGGCCGTCAGAAGCGAGCGCCTCGGTCGTGACGCCGGCGGATCGCGCGGCGGCTCCGTCGGGTGAGAGAACGGCTGCCACCACGTGAGCAAGGGTTGGGCAATCGGTTCCAGTGCACCCGTCTAGAGCCAACTCGACTGCGAGCCGCTCGGTCGGCAACAGCCGCCGCTGAAGCGTCGCCTCGGCGAGCGCTGCAAGCAACGTGAGCCGTCGCTGGCGAACATCCTCCAGCACAGCCGGATCAGATGGGGACCGCGAGCCCTTAGCAGAGCTGGCATCGAGCGGGTTGATGCGCGTGCCTCCTCGAGGCGACAGCTTGATCGGTCGAGTGCCGAGGGCGATTGCGAGCGATTCGTACTCTCCCTTCGGGTCGAGCACTGCGATGCGCCGCCCGAAAGCCGCCTGGCGATACAGGTATGTCTTCACGAGCGCGCTCTTCCCCCGCCCGATCTGACCGAGAACGGTCATGTTCGGGTTCGTCAACGCGCCCGAGGCGTAGAGCTCGAAGGGGTCGTGCGCGAACGGGCCGCCCGCTAGATCCCGTCCGACGAGGACGCGCCGCACCGGCAACGGGAGCGAGGCGGCAAAGGGGTAAGCGGCGCCGAGCTGGGCCGTAGTGGCCTCGTGCGGTGGCAAGCGCACCGAGCCGAGGCGCCTGCCCCGAGAACCGTGTGTCACCGGCATCCCCGCCCGATCGGAAGCGTGCAGCACCACGCCTCTTCCTGCGCGCCATAGAGCCGACGGAGCTCGAGCTGTGCAAGGGCGGCTGACTGCTCGACTTCGCCGCAGCTTCGTTCCAAGGACTCCTCGTCTTGGGCTGTGACGTTCACGTAGCCCGAGAACAGATAGGCCGCGTGGCCCTCTGCCAGTTCGGCCTCCCGTTGCAACCGGACCTCCTGCTCGGCTCTTGCGCGGGCCGTCAGAGCAAAGCCGTGCCGCCGCCTCAACTCGGCGTCCGCCGCGCCCGAGGTCCGCTCACGCTCGGCCCGCCTCACGGCGCTCACCGGCGGCAGGGGCGCCATCGTGAGTGACACGGTGCGGTGCTGATGCCCGCCGATCAACAATGGGAGCAGCACGGCAGGACCGACCTCACCACGAGGCCACTCCGCCACCCAGTACGTCGCCTGCCACGTGGCGTCGGTCCTGAGCGCCCCCCAGGACGAGTCGACGCCGATGGGCCACGGCCATCCGGCGACAGCAACAGTGGGCGCCAACTCGTAGCCCCTCCGGACCGCAGCCGCGACCTCGCGGTCATCTAGAGGCGAGCCCGTCACAAGACCGGCGGCGGCCAGCCGCTCGCTCAGCCTGCTGAGAAGGACAGCGAGGCGATCCTCCCCCGGGCGGCCAGAGAGAGCACTCGCGCGGTGCGGGATCTTTGACCGGCCGGCCGCCGTCGTGACGACAACCAACACCTCACGATTCCAGATGAGCGAGTTCGTCTCGGCTACGAGGTGCCTGTACGCGTCGCCGGGGACTGATGCCGCCGGCCCGACTTGAGTAGAGCCGACGCCATCGATGGCGGCCGGATAGGTGCGGGCGATCCACTGCAGGCGGTGGAGGAAGCGGCTCTCGGTGGCCATCGCCGTCAGCACGCCCGACCAGGCGGCGATCGCCGCCGCTCGGCTGGGTTCGTCAAAGAGGGCATAGCCGGGTCCCCCTACGGGCAGGACGGCCGAGAGGGTCGCCGCCTCTTCGTCCTCGATAATCGCGAAGCCGTGCGCGTCACCTGGTCCGCCAGCTCGGAGCTGCAACCTCGAGAGCGTGCCTCGCCGGGGCGCCCGGCGGCGTCGGCTCCACGGGACGACATGGCCGTCTGCCATCGACGCTGTGACGTACCGGATCACCGTTGGCGTCCAGGACTCGATCGGGCGCCCGGCAACTGGCCAGGTGGCAACACCAACTCCAGCGCCGGCACTGACCAGAGCGAGCGTGGCACCGCCCATCCCACCGACCGATCTCAGGAGGCCGAGCGCGAGTGCCGCGCCGACGGCGACGGCGACGATCTGCCCGCCTCGCCAACCCGCGATCAGGCCTCGCGTCGACCGGGGACCGAACCGGTAACGCGGCGGGTCGTCGGTCGTCATGGTGCCGCGCCTGGTGGTCGGCCGGAGCCAGGCGGCGGCCCGGCGAGCGCGGGTGCCCGCATTGCCCGGTCCGGGGGTGGGGGCTGGGTATCGCCGCCGATGCCTCCGAATGCTCCTCCGTCCTCGTCGGTCGATTTCTTGGCGTGGCCCATCATCGTGCCAGCGAATCCGGCGATGCCCGACGCCGGACCGCCGCCCGCAGCGCTCATCCAAGCGCTCGAGCTTCCGACCGCGTTCGTCGCAGTTCGCAAGGAGTGCCGTCCCATTCCGTCGAGATGCGCGATCGCCCCCGCCTCCACCATCGGGAGGATCCTCGCCAGCCCGATCGGAGCGATGGCGGCAAGGCCGAGCAAGGTGATGCCTTCTACGACAGAGGCCACCCCGCCGGATGGCTCTCCGAGCGTCCCGACCGCGAGGGTGAGCACCGCGACGATGGCGAGCTTCGAGAGGACGAGCGCTGTGATCGTCTCACCGAGGCGCCGCGCCCAATGTGCCGTTGCCGGAAAGGCGGACCCGGCAAGAGCGAGGGGGAAGAACAATGTTGCGACAGCGATAGCGGCCGAACGCACTGCGAGTTCGAGCCACACCATGAAAGCCAGGAACCCGGCTAGCACGAGATAGAGGAAGTTGACCGCGAGGAGCCCTGGGTTCGCTCTGGCGAGAACGAAGGTCATCTGCGTGAACAGGCTGCGCAGTGGATGGCCCACGTCGGCGATCAATGCGCCGCACGCCTGATCGGTCGCTTGTAAGCCGAGCGAGACGATCTCAACCGCGACGCCGGTGAAGAGCAAAGCGAGCGGAATCCGGACAAAGGCGGTGCGCAGCAGGCCTGAAGCGTCCTGCTGGGCAATCGCCTGGATCGTTGCAGCGCAAAGGAGGGGCAACACGAGCGCCGCCGCGATGACGGTCATCGTCGTAAACTCGCTATCCCACGCCGGGCCCGCCAGCGTCGGCTCGGTCGTGGCAGACACGAGCGACCAGCAGTAGCGGAGCGTATTCACGTCGATGCGGGCGACGAAACGCACGAACTCGGTGAAGAACAGCCCGACGCCCGCCGTCACCGCCCGCTGGAAGAGGTGACTGATCGTCGAGACACCGGGAAAGCCGAAATGCGGTTGGGGACCAAGACGGGCCTGCATCGCCGGCACCTAGCGCATTGCCTGGCCGGCGCCGAACAGGAAATTGATCACCGTTGGCGCGGCGCCGATCACGAGAGCCGCCAGCGCGGAGACGAGAACCGCTCGGCGGCCTGACGACGAGTACTGGTAGTTGTTCGTGTGGCTCCCGAGTGCCCAAGCACCAGCGCCGAGGACAAGGCCGACGAGCGCCGCGATGAGGGCCCACCAACCAAGACCATCGGCGAGCTTTGCCAGCTCACTGGCGCCCGGCAGAGCGCTCGAAGACGGATGAAGGGAGACAACCCCGCCGAGCACGAGGTGTCCACCGAAAGCGAGATGGGAGCCGGTCACAGTCAACCTCCGCGAGCGGGCCGGGCAAGCCGGCAGTCAGTCCGGTAGGTCGCTGATCGACCGATATCTTCTCGAGTGCCATAAGGATACACGCGGTTACATCCTATTTCATTACTTTTCATATCTTCTTCTTGATTGAGCATCGTGCCTTCGTACCTGGCAGGCTGTGCTCGTGAGCAACGTCGTGCACGTCACCGTGCTCGACCTTGTCATTGCCGGGGCGGCTGTCGTCGTCGTCATCGGTCTCGTCTTCTGGTGGGGCTCGAGACGGGGACAGCGCGCCCTGCGCCAGCGGCTCAACGTCGTCTCGACCCGCTTGGGAGCAGACCCGCCAAGCAACTCCGAGCCGAAGAAGCTCGAGGAGTCTCTCGCGCACCTGGAGCGCTCCACCGACTTGGCGGCTGAGGCGGTCGCCGAGTCCACCGGCGAGGCGATCCGCGTTCGGCGCGCGCTCGACAGCTTGCGCCTCGCCGTTGTGATCGTGGACGAGCGCGGGGACAGCGTCTTTTCCAATCACCGGGCCGTCGCCTTGATGGGCGGGCGGCACGGGGACGCGATCGCCGCACAGGCCGTCGAGGAGATGCTCGAGTCGACGACCGTCGGGGGCTCCGACGAACGAACAGTTGAGCTCTACGGACCGCCCCGCCGCACGCTCGTCGTGCGTACCGAGAGCATCGACAACGGCTCGCGTGCCCTCGGCACGATTGCCGTGATCGAGGACGTCTCCGAGCACCGGCGCCTCGAGGAGGTCCGCCGTGACTTCGTCGCGAACGTCTCCCACGAGCTGAAGACACCGATGGGGGCACTTGGATTGCTGGCAGAGACCCTCGTCGGGGAGACCGAGCCGGACGTCGCCAACCGCCTGGCGGAGCGGATCCACATCGAGTCGTTCCGGATCTCGAGGGTGATCGACGACTTGATCGACCTTTCGCGGATCGAGAACGAGTCCTCCCCGCCGAGGGAGCCGGTGTTGTTGAACCTCGTTATGGCCGAAGCGACCGAGCGCGTACGTGCGGCAGCAGAACAGCGCGGGCTCGAGCTCGTCATCGACGAGCCGCCACAACAGCTCGCCGTTCTGGGCGACCGCCGCCAGCTCACGTCTGCCATCTACAACCTGCTCGAAAACGCTGTGAAGTTCTCCTACGACAACAGCAAGGTTCAGATGTCCGGTGGACAAGAGGAAGGCGACGCCGTTGTCCGCGTGGCGGACTTCGGAGTAGGGATCCCAGCACGGGATTTGGAGCGGATCTTCGAGCGCTTCTACCGGGTTGACCCGGGGCGCGGCCGTTCGACGGGCGGAACGGGCCTCGGACTCGCTATCGTCCGGCACGTGGCTGCAAACCACCGGGGCAGTGTTCAGGTCGAGTCCCGGGAAGGTGAGGGCTCGACGTTCGTCCTGCGACTACCGATCCAACCGAGGAGCAACGGATGACAGCAAGCGCGGCGGCCGCTCCAAGGGTGCTCATCGTGGAGGATGCCGAGTCGTTCGTGGAGGCACTCGTGGTGAGCTTGGAGCGCGAGGGTTTTGACATCTCGGTCGCGAGGGATGGGGTCGAGGCGCTCGAGCGCTTCGACGCGGATGCTCCCGACCTGGTCCTTTTGGACGTCATGTTGCCGAGGATGTCTGGCATCGACGTCTGCCGGGCCATCCGGGCGCGCTCCGAGGTGCCGATCATCATGGTGACGGCGAAGTCGACAGAGCTGGACACGGTGGTGGGTCTCGAAGTCGGTGCAGACGACTACGTCTCGAAGCCCTACAGGCTCCGCGAGCTCGTGTCGCGCATGCGCGCCGTGCTCCGCCGGCACGTCGCGCAGCACCCGACCGGGTCGATTCCGGTCCTGCCGTTGGGCCGCCCGAGCCAGAACGCCGCACCGATAGCTGCCGCCATTAGCAACGCCGACGATGCCAGCCGCGAGATCGCGCCCGGCAGCGGGGTGATGCTCGACCGCCTCCGTGCTCTCGTTGGTCAGGACGAGGTACTCACAGCTGGGGACGTCACCCTCGACGTGGGGCGCCACGAGTGCATCGTGCGCGACGAAGAGGTCAAGTTGCCTTTGAAGGAATTCGAGCTCCTCGAGATCCTCCTCGCGAACGCCGGGCGAGTCGTGACGCGGGACACGCTGATCGATCGCGTGTGGGGGCTCGACTACGTGGGGGACACGAAGACCCTCGACGTGCACATCAAGCGGCTCCGGTCGCGTATCGAGCTCGACCCGTCTAACCCAGTGCTCATCACGACCATCCGGGGTGTCGGTTACCGCTTAGAGACACCTCGGCGCTGACGCCGCCGCCTCGCATAGAGATGCCCGCTATCGAAGTCGAAGACCTGCGCGTCTGCTACGGGGACAGGAAGGCGGTCGACGGCGTCAGCTTCGCGGTCGAGCCCGGCGAGGTGCTCGCGCTCCTCGGGCCGAACGGGGCCGGGAAGACCACCACTGTCGAGACGCTCGAGGGCTACCGGTCCCCCACCTCGGGCGCCGTCCGTGTGCTCGGGTGGGATCCAATCACCGAACACCGGAAGCTCGTCTCGAGCATCGGGGTAGTCCTCCAGCGCGGCGGCGTCTACCCCGTCATGTCGCCGGAACGGGTGCTGAAGCTCTTCGCCTCGTACTACACCGATCCGCGTAGCCCCGCCGAACTGTTGGAGCTGCTGGGCCTCGAACAGGTCGCTGCGACACCTTTCAAGCGGCTGTCGGGAGGCGAGCAACAGCGCCTCGCGCTGGCACTCGCACTGGTCGGGCGACCCCGGGTCTGCTTCCTCGACGAGCCGACGGCCGGAGTCGACCCCGCCGGCCGGATCGCGGTCCGCGACGTCATCGCATCGATTCGAGGAGACGGCGTCGCGGTCCTGCTCACGAGTCACGAACTCGACGAGGTCGAGCGCCTGGCAGATCGCGTGGTGATCATCGATCATGGGCGAGTTCTCGCGGCTGGCGCTCCGGGGGAGGTGGGTGGTGGCGGGGAAGAGGTTCGTTTCTCCGTGGAGGGTGGAGTCGACATCGCCGCCCTTGGCGCCGCCCTTTTGGTCGAAGTGATCTCAGAAGGCCCAGGCCTGTACCGGTTGAGCGGATCGCCCAGCCCTGCGCTCGTCGCGCAACTGACGGCGTTCCTCGCAGAGCACGACCTGGCGCTCGGTGATCTCCGGATCGGCCGCGAACGGTTGGAGGACGTCTTCTTGCGTCTGATCACGAAGGAGCCTGACGAGTGAGGGCCCTTCGTGCGCAAGTCGGGGCGGAGGTGCGAATGACGCTCGAGCGCGGCGAGACGCTTCTCGTCACCGTCGGCATTCCGGCTTTCCTGCTCGTCTTCTTCTCGCTCGTGCACGTGCTGCCGATCGGGACCAAACATCCCGTCGACTTCCTTGCCCCCGGGATCCTCGGCTTGGCGGTCATGTCGACAGCGATGGTGTCGCTTGGTATCGCCACAGGTTTTGAGCGGAGTTACGGCGTGCTGAAACGCCTCGGCTCCACGCCGCTCGGGCGTCGCCGACTTCTGCTTGCCAAGATCGCCTCGGTGCTCGTCGTCGAGGTGCTGCAAATCGTCGTCCTCGGCGCGATATCTCTCGGTCTCGGGTGGCGCCCCCATGCTGCAGCCGGCTTGGCAGTAATCGCGGAGCTACTGGCAACTTTCGGCTTTGCGGGTATCGGCCTCGCCATGGCGGGCGCACTGCGAGCCGAGATCAACCTTGCTCTCTCCAACGCGACCTACCTCATCTTGTTGCTCATCGGAGGGATCGTCTTTCCTCTCGACAAGCTGGGCGGGTTCGCGGCCTTCGCCAGGTTGCTGCCCACGGCTGCCCTCTCCGACGCTCTTCACCCAACACTCGGCCAGGGCGTCGCGCCCGGAGCCGAGGCCTGGATCGTGCTCGCCGCCTGGGCGATCGTCGCTCCGATCGTCGCTGCGTTGTCCTTCAGCTGGGAGTGAGGCCAGGCTCTCGCGTCAGTGGTAGCGGACGACGATGTCCACTGCCATGGCAGCAAAGATCGCCGTGACGTACGTGATCGAGTAGCCAAAGAGGCGCATAGCGGCTTTCGGGCTGCCACCATCTGCTTTCAGCCTGAAGGCGTCCACGAGGTAGAGAGCACCAGCTACTGCCGCTACGCCCCAGTAGATCCAGCTCATGTGTGCGACGACGCCGAACACGAATGAAGTGGCGATCAACAGCACCGAATAGGCGATGATCTGGCGGGCGACCTTGTCGAAGGACTCGACTACGGGGAGCATCGGCACCTCTGCCCGCTCGTAGTCCTCTCGGTACTTCACAGCCAGTGCCCAGAAGTGCGACGGGGTCCAGATCACGATGAGTGCGAACAGCACGATGGCGGGCCATGCGAGGTGATCGGTGACGGCCGTCCAGCCCACGAGAACAGGCACCGCGCCGGCCGCGCCACCGATGACGATGTTCTGCTTCGAGCGCCGCTTCAGCCCGAGCGAATAGACGAAGACGTAGAAGAGGGCAGCCGAGAGGGCGAGGAAGCCGGAGTAGAGGTTGACAAATGCCGCGAAGGTGGCGAACGCCAGTACCTGGAGGGCAATGGCGAAGACGAGGGCCTCGGTCGGGCGGACGATGCCCGTCACAAGGGGGCGGTGGCTCGTCCGCTTCATCACTGCGTCGATGTCGCGGTCGATGAACATGTTGACGGCGTTGGCGCCGCCGGCCGAGAGCGTTCCGCCGACGAGAGTCGCGAGGATCAGCCAGCCCGATGGGATGCCGCGGCGGGCGACGAACATAGTGGGCACGGTCGTGACCAGCAGCAGCTCGATGATCCGAGGCTTGGTGAGCGCGATGAAACCGCGAAGGCGTTCCACCTTCGCAGTTGATGCAGTTGGTGTGTCGGCGCGCACCGGCACTGGAGTGATCTGAGCCACTGAGGCGCCAGTGTAGGACGGGAGGAGCGTCGGCGCCGAGTTGGCAGGCTTGTTCCCATCTCGCAGTCTGGTCGGCTCCGCTCTACCATCGTCGGAAATGCGAGACCTACGTCGATTCTCGGTATCGCCAGAGCTGGTGCGCAAGGTCGCGCTACTCGTCGTGATCGCGTACGGCGTCCTCGTGGTGACAGGCGGCGCCGTCCGCTTGACCGGCTCAGGCCTCGGCTGCCCCGACTGGCCCTCGTGCTACCAGCACCGCCTGGTCGCTGCGCTCTCGTTCCACCCGCTGGTCGAGGACGTCAACCGTTTCGTCACGATCGGCGTGAGCACATTGTCCATCGCAGCTTGCGGGTTTGCGCTGCTGCGGTCGCCCCGCCGCAAGGACATCTCGATCCCGGCAATCGGGATAATGGGAGGTCTCGCGGCACAGATCGTCCTCGGTGGGCTGGTCGTGCTGACGTCCCTCAACCCCTACCTCGTCGCTCTCCACTTCCTCCTCACGATCGCCGTGTTAGGGGTCGCGACCGCGTTCTACCACCGGTCTCGAATCCCCGACAGTGCCGCTTCCTCGGCACCTCAGCCGCTAGTTGCCTCAGATCTCCGTTGGCTCGTGCTCGTGATCATCGGCTCGCTCGCCGTCATGAGTACCCTCGGCACGCTCGTGACGGGCGCCGGACCTCATGCCGGAGGGCCAGGGGCGAAGCGGATCCCGATCGCATTCCACTCGATCGCCGAGGTGCACAGCTCGATCGGCTGGCTCATCCTCGGCCTAGCCGGAGGAAGCGTCTTCGCGTTCCATCACGCGCGCGCACCCGAGCGGGTGCAGCGGCTCGTTCGCGGTTACTTCGAGCTCGTCGTCGTGCAGGGCGCCCTCGGGTACACCCAGTACTTCCTGCACGACTCGCCGGTCGTAGTCGAGTTCCACTTAGCAGGAGCGACCGTCTTGTGGATCACGGCGATCGGCTTGTACCTGAGCTTGCACGAACACCCCGTGAGCACTGGTGCGGCAGCCGCTTCCGACGGCGAGTCCCAGCGGGAGCCACTGCTGTCACCCGCCCCGGCATCGGTCGGGTAGGACAGTGCCCATCTTCGCCGCGACGGCGCCCTCCGAGGTCATGCGGCCCGACACCGAGCAGTCCCTCCGGACCGAGATGCCCTGGCTCGTGATCGTCTGGAACGATCCGATCAACCTCATGAGCTATGTGACCTTCGTCTTCCAGAAACTCTTCGGCTATTCCCAAGAGAAAGCTCACCGGCTCATGATGGACGTGCACACGAAGGGCCGGGCCGTCGTCTCGAGCGGCGCTCGCGAACGAGCTGAGCTCGACGTTGCCCGACTTCACCAGCATGGGCTCTGGGCGACGATGGAGCAGAGCGGATGACCCGGTGATCCGGCGCCGCATTCGGCCGTTGCGCCGCGGGCAAGGCTGCCAACTCAACCTGCCGCCAGAAGAGCGCGAGCTTCTCAAGATCCTCCCTGTGGAGCTGGCTACTCTGATAAAGGGTCTCGACCGCGGGGCAGAGCCACCAGAGAGCATGCGCCGGCTCTTCCCGCGCGCATACGTCTCTGACGACGGGGCAGAACAGGCCTACGCGGCGTCAACCCGCGCCGAGCTGTCAGAGCGCCACCAACAGGCGCTCGCGACTCTCGCCGACACCGCTCACGCCACTGCCCTCGACGAAGAACAGATGGCCGGATGGATGACCGCCTTGAACGATCTACGCCTTTTCCTCGGTACCGTACTCGGGGTCACCGACGACGAGTCGTGGGTTCCGATCGGGCCGCCCGACTCCGAAGTCGTGATCTACCACTACCTGACGATGCTGCAATCGGAGTTGATCGACGTGATGGAGCAGTGGCTTCCCGACCCTGTGCCAGGCGCGGACGATCTTGCGCCCGATGATCCCTGGGGTGAGCCGCTAGGTGGCTTGCGCTGGGACGGCACGCCCCGACCGGAGTGGCCACCGCGCCCCGATCAGTGAGCGGACCAGTGGTCGAACGGGCTGAGTTGCCGCGGATCCTCACGATCATGGGATCGGGTGAGACCGCCCCGACGATGGTGAAAGTCCATCGATCAGTGCTCGAACGCCTCGGCCCGCCGCCCGTGCCGGCCGTGCTCCTCGACACTCCTTTCGGCTTCCAGGAGAACGCCACCGAGCTCGCTCAGCGCGTCGTCAACTACTTCGCCGAGAGCCTCCGGACGAAGATCGAGGTGGCAAGTACCGGCGCCGCCGGTCTCGAAGGCGTCGCCCGGCCCATCGAGACGGCCGACGACCCGTTCGCGAACGAGCGTGTCGTGACAAAGGTCCGCGACGCCCGTTACGTCTTCGCCGGTCCGGGCTCGCCGAGCTACGCCCTCCGCAAGTGGAAAGGGACGGTCGTGCCCGCTCTCTTAAAAGAGACGTTGCAGCACGGCGGAGCGGTCACCTTCTCGTCGGCAGCGGCGCTCACGCTCGGTATCCGGACGGTACCAGTGTA
This sequence comes from Acidimicrobiaceae bacterium, assembly GCA_003136185.1. Taxonomy (GTDB): domain Bacteria; phylum Actinomycetota; class Acidimicrobiia; order Acidimicrobiales; family Bog-793; genus Palsa-601. The sequence continues at coordinate 25,361 of PLDN01000138.1, forward strand.
CGAGGTCTACAAGGTCGGCGAGGACCCCTTCTGGCTCGAGGGCCTCGATGTGCTGGGTGTAACCGGGCTCACCGCTGCGGTAATTCCTCACTACAACAATGCTGAGGGTGGGACGCACGACACGCGTTTCTGCTACCTGGGCGAGCGGCGCCTGGCGATGCTCGAGCCGGAGCTGCCCGACGGCGCCTTTGTTCTCGGGATCGACGAGCACACGGCGATCGTTCTCGATCTCGACGAGCGAGTCGGGTCCATCGCGGGAAACGGACTCGTGACGGTTCGGGCGGCGGGCAGGTCACGCACTTGGGCGACCGGGGAGACCGTGAGCTTCGATGAGTTGGCTAGCGCCGCCGCCGACCTGGCGCGGGGCGGGGGCGGGCTGGCTGGGGTCGGTGGCGCCCCGGTCGCCGGGGCCGAGGGGGCCGGGCCCGAGGCTCCGTCCGAGTCGCTCGATGGGAGGCCCGAGGGCGTGCCGGAGAGCGGCGGCGCGGGCGATGACTACCAGGGCTCGCCGCTGCTCGGCGTGGTCCGGGAGAAGGAGGCCGGCTTCTCCGAGGCACTCGCGGCGCGCAATATGGCGGCGGCGGTTCAAGCGGTGCTGGAGCTGGAGGCCGACCTCACAGCGTGGTCGCACGACATCCCCGCGGGCGACGCTCTCGATCGAGCGCATGCGAGCTTACGGTCGCTGATCGTGGCGCTCGGACGAGCCGGCGAGGGCGGCGTTCGTGACCCACGAGAAGTTCTCGGTCCATTCGTCGAAACGATGCTGGAGATGCGACGTAAGGCGCGGGCTGATCGGCGTTTCGACGATGCCGACTCGATCCGGGACCGGCTCGCGGAACTGGGGGTCGAGGTGCGGGACACTGCCGACGGGAGCGAGTGGCTCCTCGGCGGGGACTCGCAGTCGTCCTAGGCGGTTCGTTGTTAGGGCCCGCCGGTTCCGGAGCGACCTTTCGGCGCTGGTAGCCTCGACCGGCTCCGGCCCCCATCGTCTAGCGGCCTAGGACNNGGCGGCACGGGTTCGAATCCCGTTGGGGGTGCTCGGATTCTCCCTGGTAATGCTGTTGTCACCGTACCTCGCTCTCCGTGCGCGAGTTTTGGCAATCAGATTTGGCAATCTCTTCTCATGGGCCTGATTGCCAGCCTGGCGCGCGGAAGGAGTTGCTGTGGTGGGTCACAGCCAGCAGCGCGGCGAGGGCACCTGGCGGCTGCATGCATTCATCGGCCGGGAGCAGTTCCAACCGCACGCGGCGTACCTGCGGTTGCATACCAGGCGCCACTTCCACCTCGGTGGTAGCGGGCGTCAGCGGGCGCGATCTCCGGCGCCCCGTAGACGGAGCGGCCGGGCGGCCCGTGGTGCCAAAAGTCCTCTACTACGGATGTGGCCTCCGGCCACCGCGCCGGGGGATCCCACGGCACTTCGATTGGGGAAGTCCCCATAGTTATTGCCTCCTCGGCGCGACCACCTGTCGAATGGCTGAAGTGCGGGGTCGGGCCTCGGAAGCGTTGTCAGGCGGTCATTTTGTCTAAGCAGCGCTCTGCAGCATGGCGACTCCCGTATCGCAACACCGGAGGTGCATTGGGCGCCTCACAGCGGGCGACGTGCACCGGACATCCGGACTCGTCGGCTTGGCTAAAGCTCGGGACGTGGTCGCTCGGAGATCCCGCGACTCGTTCGAGCCTCTTCGCCGTCGCTTGCAGACTGACAGCGGGCTGTTCGGTGGAGCGATGGTGGCAGCCGGGCGTCGCCCTAGCCTCCTGCATCGGATCTGCCACCTTCGAGTCGTGGTGCCACACCGACGGCACTGACTGCGACGCCGAAAGCGCCCGACCACGGGGATGAGGACGCCTGGCAGATCAGGTCGGGAACCTACCTCCAGGACGCGGGTCCGTGCGGGTACCAACACGTGGCCAAGCTCAACTCCCGTTCGACTACCGATCCGGTCGACATACCGGGCGGCGGCGGTGCGAGCACCTACATCGTCGGGACGTACCACGACCTGCTCGGCTTGCGGGCGACAGTGGCATGCGGCGGCGGAGTCTCTCTCATGTGGTTCGACCCCGCCGCCGACAAGACGACGATCCTCCTCGGCCCTCCAGTCAGTGGGGGAGGCGTGACCCAGCCCGTCTGTTCCCGAGCGGGGATGCTGAGCGGTCACCGTCTAGGCACCCGTATTCTCGGAGTGCGTATGGCCCCGAAAACACCGCGAATCAGTCAGAAAGTTGCCGTCGGGGTCGTCTTCGTCGCCGCCATGTTCATGTCGATCATGGACACCACAATCGTGAACGTGGCCCTGCCCACCATCGGGCGGACCTTCCACATCGCCCCCACCGCTGTCAGCGCTGTCTCTATCTCCTACCTCGTCAGCCTGGCCGTGTTCATCCCTGCGTCGGGGTGGCTGGGCGACCGGCTGGGGGGAAAGCGCGTACTCCTCGCAGCCATCGTGATCTTCACTATCGCCTCGGCCCTTTGCGGGCTCGCCCAGAACATGACCGAGCTGGTGCTGTTCCGGATCCTCCAAGGCGTGGGCGGCGGAATGCTCGCTCCCGTCGGGATGGCCATGCTCTACCGGGTCTTCCCGCCCGCCGAGCGGGTGCGGGCCGCGAGCATCCTCACCACCCCGACTGCCCTCGCTCCCGCCCTCGGTCCGGTTCTCGGCGGCCTTCTCGTGTCCGACCTCTCGTGGCGCTGGGTCTTTTACGTCAACCTCCCCATCGGAGTTGCAGCGATCGTCTTCGGGGCCTTCTTCCTCGAGTCGGTACCGGAGAAGAACCCCGGACGCTTCGATCTGCCTGGCTTCCTACTCGCAGGCGTCGGTCTCGGTTTGCTCATGTACGGCGTCTCCGAGGGTCCCAGCACCTCCTGGGTGGCCACCGACGTTCTCGCCACCATCGCAGCCGGCGCCCTCCTTCTCGCGTGCCTCGTCCTCTACGAGCTACGCGCGGCTCAGCCGCTCATCGACTTTCGCCTGCTCGCAAACGCGCTCTTCCGGGTGGGCACATCGGTCATCCTTCTCACCACCGGGGCCCTGCTGGGGGTGCTCTACGTCATCACGCTCTTCTATCAAGACGGCCGGGGCCTGTCCGCCCTCCAGGCTGGCCTCAGCACCTTTCCCGAGGCCCTCGGAGTGATGGTGGGAGCCCAGCTCGCGTCGCGGGTGATCTACCAGCGCGTCGGTCCCCGCCGCCACGCGGCTGCAGGGAATCTCGGCATCGCCGTGTTCATCTCACTGCTCGCTCTGGTGGGCGCGCACACCAGCCTGTGGGTGCCGCGGCTCCTCCTCTTTGGGATGGGCGTTTTCCTCGGCCAGGTCTTCGTCCCTATCCAGGCGGCCTCCTTCGCCACAATCTCCCCCGCGGCTACGGGCCGGGCTTCCACGATGTTCAACGCCGTTCGGCAGCTCGGTGGTGCCATCGGGGTTGCCGCGTTCACCACGGTGGTGGTGGCCGTCGGAGCGATCCACCTGGTCGACCACCGGCCGGTGGCCAATCTGAGCGCTTACCACGCTGCCTTCCTCGCCGCCGCAGGTTTCGCCATCCTCGGATCGCTCGCCAGCTTGCGGATCCGGGACGCCGACGCTGTGTCCACGATGGTGAGCCGACGTCACGAAGCGGTCGACCACGAAGCAACATCGAAAAGGCTCGCCCTCGAGGGCTAGGTCAGCCGGGGACGCCTCGGTGCTGAGCGTTCCGGAGCGACCGAGACTGCGCCAGCGGCGACCACGGCAACTTCGATTTCGCCGACGCCCGTTGCATCGGCTGTCCGCTGCCCGGCGCTGAGGTCAAGCTCGTGCCGAGCGAGGGTGCCTTCGAGATCCACGTCCGCGGCCCGATGGTGACCCCGGGCTACTTCGGCCACCCGGAGCTGGATGCTGCGGCCTTCGATGACGAGGGCTTGTACCGGTGTGGGGACGCCGTCACCTTCGTCGACCCAGAGGACACCAACGCCGCGTTGCTGTTTCGAGGTCGTATCGCCCTCGCCCTGGCCTTGTGAGATCGACGTTGCGCTTCCCGTTGTGCGCCATTGGCCCCCTGTCGTTCCTTCGGGATGTACCTGCCCATAACCGTTTCGCCAGCCGTGCTTTCACGCTGTTCGCCGGCGGGCAAGGGACGGCGTGATCCGCGGCCCGTTTCCTTCCTCGCACAGGCGTGATACTGGTCCCGTGACCGTCAGCGATGCGGACCGGAAGAAGATGGCGAGCATCACCCGCGACTTGGCTCTGGCCGAGACCGACGAAGAGCCGCCTCCCGACCGAAGGCGCGAGATCATCGCTTGGGCAAACGAGAGGCGCACCCGTCAGGGCATGCCGGTCTTGGTTGACGAAGAAACGGATGAACCACCAGAGGAGGAGTTCTATCGACGAGCCCGCGCCCTCGGGCATGGTTGCCAGGTGGGACGAAGCGCGGCGGAGTCGTGGAGAATTCGCAAATGCGGGCATGCCTAGCTCGGCCTAGCCCCGGACGGCCACGCTCTGCGCATCGACCTCCCCGCTGTCGACGTCGCTGTGAGTCACCGACAGGTACGCGACTAGAGCAACAATCACGACGGTGAGTACGAGGCTCACCGCCCAGTTTCCGTAATTGAGGCCTAGGGGGCGCGGCTTGTCGGTCCAGTCGGCGAATGATGCGCCGACGGGCCGAGTGAGGACGTACGCGATCCAGAAGGCGAGAATCGCGTTCAGGCGCAGCAGCCAGTATGCGAGAGCCGGCAACGCGAAGAGGCCGGCGAACATCACCCCGGACCAGAAGTAACCGAGGTGCAGGCTCACCGCGGTCAAGTCCCCAGCCGCGGTCCCGAGGGCAAAAGCGGCCAGCACAGCCGCCCAGTAGAACGCCTCCCGGCGCGGCGTGTTGATGCTGTGGATCGACAACGTCCTCTCGACCGAGTTCCACGCAACGAAGACGACAGCAAGCACCACGGCGAAGAAAGCAGTCGACACGAAATATGGGATGCCGAACTGGATGTGCAGGACATCGGCGGCCATCGTGCCGAAAACAGCGACCATCACAACGGCCAGCCAGTAGATCCAAGGCACATAACGGCGCGCCGCGAATTGCAAGACGAGCGAGACAGCTAGCGCGATTGCTCCGAGCCCAACCGCGAGAACCGGAGGGAAGCGATGGACGAGGTAGTCCGACGTCGCCTCGCCCATGGCGGTCGTCAGGACCTTGATGATCCAGAAGTAGACAGTGAGTTGCGGTACTTTTCGCACGCTTACTCCCCGTCAGGCGCCAGCCGCTCGGTGAATCGATGGCTCTGCTGAGCGAGCTCGTGCACCTTCGCGGTGAGCTCGGTATTCGACTGGAGCGGATCGTCGATCTTCTTCATCTCTTGGTAGTGGTGACTCGCAAGCAACTCGTCGCGGGTGGCTGCGCGGTTCTGGCTCATCATGATTATCGGAGCCTGTAGGCCGACGACGCCGATAGCACGAGGTTGAGCGCGATGTACGGATACGGGTCGAATGCCGTGTGGTGCAAGGCATCCTGCAGCACAACCGTGTTGAGCACGATCCAGCACGCCATCAGCCCGAGGAATATGAAGATGAACGGCCACGACCCACCGAAGGTCGCGATCTTGTCTGCCCCTCTCTCGCCTACGGTTCGCTCGTCGTGAGCGTGCTGCAGGGCGGGATGGTGGTGGGTGCGCGGATGAGCCCACGGAGACCAGCTGCTCCGATGCCAATCCTTGCCCGTGATTCGTTCACTCTCTGTCATCCGAAGTCTCCTCTCGCCGGGTTGAGCCCTAAGAGCATCGCGCCCGGACCGCTCGCACAACGATGTGTTCAGCGGCGCCGTCTTGCCGACTGGAACTCGCCCTCCTCCCGTAGACGAGACGCGCAGGCCAAATCGGCGGCCTGGCTTTGGCACGCCCCGCGACCTCCGGGGACGACGTGCCTTGCGCGACGGCACGATCGAGCGCGACTGACGCGTCGCTGACGACCGCCGCCACGACGGCGACGACGGAGACACCCTTAGCGGTGGCAGCGGCGGCAATCGAGCGGCTCTGCTGGAAACCCCTGTGCAGCTCCACCGCGCTCACGCCGATCACACGCGCCGCCACCTCGAAAGCTTGAGGAGCAAGTCCCCGGAGAAGCGGGCGAGCCGGCCCGGGGTCGCCAGGGTCGTCGACGCTGGCACCGCCGAGCCCGGCAGCAGTCCCAGGCCCAGCGCTCCCTGCCCCAGCACCTGAGCCTCCAGCCCTTCCGAGTCCGCCGGCACGCCCGTACCGGGCGCCCGCGCGGGAGCTCGAGAGCAAGAAGGTGATCCGCAGGACGGCAGAGGCACCGATCAATCCGCCGATGATCACGTCCCCGCGGAGAAGGAGGACCACGCTCAGCAAGACGGCGAAGGAGACGATTGCCCAGCGAAGAGGCCGGAGTGAGCTGCGGCGTCCTAGCACCGGCCCAACGGTAGTTCTGCCGAGCGACTATCACGGGCCACGCCGCGTACGGCATGACCGCATCCGAGCTACCAGAACCGAGCCTGGCCCGGGATGGTCTCGAGGTCGGCAAGGACGAGCTGCCGGTCCTCATCCTCCGCAATGCTCTCGACGCCTCGAGGCCCTCTCGGTCATCGCGCGGGCGCCTTCGGTGTCGCCTGCGACTGCACATCCGCGCGCGAGAGCCTCGTACGCGAACGCGAGGTCCCAGTCGGCGATCCCGTTCGCGACGCAGATGTCGAGCACTCGCTGGGCATGGTGCAGGCAGGGCTCGGGCCGACCCAGAACCGCGTATACCCGGGAGCACTGCCATTCTCCGCGTGCAAGGTGCTCGGGCGAGCCGACCTGGCCCCAGTGCTCCGTTGGCAAGCGTATTGAGCACCCAGATCTGGTCACCGAGCACGGAGTGCTCGTCGGAGGGGTCGTGAGCCGCCCGGATCACGAACGTGAGAGTGCCGATCTCCGGATCATGCAGGCGATTGTCGGGTTGCAACTCGAACAGACGCGACTCGCCCGTCCCGACGTTCAGCCTCACAGGGAAATACAGCGCCCGTCCCGGGCTTGACCGTACTGTCTCGAGCAGCGAAGAGGACGCCTCGAGCATCTCCGACGGGACGAGATCGAGAACGGACGAGCCGAGCAATGAGGGTGCCGGATGACCAAGCAATTCCTCGAATTCATGGCTGACCCACGCGATCGAGCTGGAGTCGTCGAGGACCATCACTGCTATCGGACGGCGAGGAGATCGGCCACCGCGGCCGCTGCGTGCGCCAACACTTCGCCGTCAGGATCGTTCCCGCGAAGCTCGCCGACGACGAGTCCGTCGAGGACGACGGGTGCAGATTGCGACTCGACGACCTCGGGCTCGGACGGCGGGTCCGGAGGCTGCCCGGCGACAGGCCGTGTCCTGCTACCAAAAGCGACAAGCTCCCGTCGGAGATGAAGACGCCAACCGAAGCATGAGTGGCCCGCGCGGCGAGGCCGGCTATGGCCTCGAGACCGGGGTCGGGACCGGGATCGAGCACGCCGAGGGCGTGAAAGAACGCCCAGCGCGCGGGAGATTCCCAGCGCGCGCCAACCGCGGTCCCATCTGCCACCTCGCCCCTTCCCTTGCCGGCGGCATCGGCGGCCCGAAGCATACGACTGTGCTGCTAGCGCTGCTATTGCGACGGTGTAACTGCCACATCTCGATGGCGGCTACCTCTCAAGACCAGGCAAACCGTATCGATCTTGTAACCGTTCCGTCATCGGCTCAGGTTGACTTGTCACGGCGCGGTCGTCCAGGATGGAGCCTTCGTGGCACCGAGAGCTGCCACCTCAAGATCCGAGACGAGCAGGACTCGTCGGACTTTCGGCAAGTGGTCCGTTGTCGCCTGGCCAGGCATCCGTCGGCTTGTGGCGATCAACCTGGGCACAGCCGTTTGGAGGTCATCCAACCAATGCTTCAACCATGTCGCCGTGCCTTGGCGTTGCTCTTCGCCCTCACGCCGGTGCTCGTCGTCGCCTCATCGTTCGCAAGCGTGACCCCCGCAGTCGCCGCGTCGATCCGGCCGGGGGCAAACAGCCAATGGACTTCGTGCAACGACGACGCCGTGAAGTCCGCCCCGACGATCGTCTGGGAGCGGATCCAGGGAGCGACGATCGGTAGCAAGGGCATCCCCTCCAGCTTCTGGTCGAACACGGCGTACCGGGGAGACATCGCGAAGATCGTCTGTTACGAGAGCACCTACGACTGGCACGCAGTCGGGGCCGGACAGTACGGCTGGTACCAGATGTCGCAGTCGCTCATCGGGAACGAGGGCGTCACCTGGGACGACTACTGGGACGGCAGCAAGACTCAGGCGGCTGGCTGGTACCAGTGCGCCGCGGGCGAGCGCTATATCGTGGGCCGGTACGGAACGCCCGCTGCGGCGTGGCAGCACGAGCGGGACTACGGCTGGTACTAAAGCCGTGCGCGAGCCCGGTATCGATCGCGACACTCTGCTCGAGCAGCTGAGCGCGAGGCAGGCTCTCGAGCCGGACGTCCACGCCGCGAAGCTTTTCGGACTTGTCTATCCGTCCGGTCGGCCCGACCTAGAGGAGCTGATCGCGGCGGTCAACGCTCGCTATTTGTTCGGGAACGCCCTGAATCCGTTCCGGTTCCCGGAACTGGCTGGGTTGGAGCGCGAGGTCGTCGATTCGGTCGCGTCGCTTCTCGGTCGTCCCGCCGGCGAGCGGCCAGTCGGAGCCATGACCTCGGGGGGCACCGAGTCAATCCTCTTGGCGATGCTCGCCCACCGCGAGCGGGCCCGGAGGCGCGGGATCGAGCGACCCGAGATCATCGTTCCCCAGTCGGCCCATCCCGCCTACGCGAAGGCGGCGCACTACTTCGACCTCGACCTCGTTCACGTGCCGCTCGACGAGCACTGGCGGGCAGATACCGGCGCTATACGCAAGGCGATCACCGGGCGAACAGCTGTCGTGGTCGCGTCCGCCTTCTGTTACCCCTACGGCGTGATGGACCCGGTCGCGGAGATCGCCGGCGCTGCTGCAGATGCAGGCGTCGGGTGCCATGTTGACGCCTGCATCGGCGCGTTCGTGCTTCCATTCCTCGAGCGGCTCGGTCACGACGTTCCACCGTTCGATTTCCGGGTCCCGGGCGTGACGACGATCTCTGCGGACGTGCACAAGTACGGCTACGTCCCGAAGGGCGCATCGCTCGTGTTGCACAGGGACGATGATTGGTTCGAGCTGCAGGGCTTCTTGTACGACCAATGGGGAGCCGGGATCTACGGCTCGGCTGCCATCGCGGGAGCAAGGCCGGCATCACCGGTCGCGTGCAGCTGGGCAGTCATCAACCACCTCGGGATCGAGGGTTACACAGAGATCGTGTCCGGCTTGATGGAAGTCGTGTCGAAGGTGCGGTCAGCGGTCGCCGAGATCGACGGCATCGAGCTCGTGGGTGATCCGATCGGTCCGGTACTGGCTCTTCAGTCCGAGACCCTCGACCTCTACGCGGTCGCCGAGACCATGGAGGACCGCGGCTGGTACCTCAACAAGCTCACAAGCCCGCGGGGACTCCACCTCATGCTCTCACCAGGCCACGCTGCCGTAGTCGACCAGCTCATCTCGGATCTCGTCGAGGCCGTGAAAACGGCTGACGGGGCTCCCACTCCGCAAGAGACGGCCAGGTACTCCTGAGACCAACCGGCCGGTCGTCGCATTTGCTCTACCGTGTTGCACTTGATGCACGCTCAATGGAACTACGCAGACATCTGGGAACAGATCGCCGACCGCTTCGGGGACGCCGCTGCCCTCTTGCACGGTTCGACCACCCGCACCTGGCACGATCTCGACCGTCGGGCTGACGGCATCGCAGCAGTTCTGCTCGAGTCGGGCCTGCAACGCCAGGACAAGGTCGCGCAGTACTGCCGCAACCGACCGGAGTATCTCGAATCGATGCTGGCGGCCTTCAAGGCGTCTTTCGTCCCGGTCAACACGAACTTCCGCTACGGCGACGAGGAGCTCGAGTATCTGTGGACCGACTCCGACACAGCCGCCGTCGTCTTTGACGCCGAGTTCACCGATACCTGTGACCGGCTACGCAAGGCGCTCCCCGCCGTCAGAGCATGGATCCGCGTGGCTCAGCGCGGCGATGACTGCCCGGACTGGGCGATCGCCTACGACGACGCGGCTTCATCGGCCGCAGTCACTCACCGGACGAGAGCGCCGTGGGGTCGTTCGGGCGACGACCTGAACTTGCTGTACACGGGCGGGACGACCGGAATGCCGAAGGGCGTCATGTGGCCTCAGCACGATTTCTTCTTGATGATCGAGCACCAGTACGGCCGCAACCCTCCAGAGGAGGCCGACCTCGACAAGTACCTCGGGCGGATCACGAAGCCCGGTCCCCGCGTGCTCCCAGGGCCGCCGCTCATGCACGGGACTGCTTGCTGGTTCGCGATGGCAGCACTCTCGGCGGCCGGCTCGGTGGTCACTTTGACCAAGCCTCACTTCGACGCCGTCGAGCTGCTCGACACGGTGGTGGATCGGCAGGCGAAGGGAGTGTGCATTGTCGGCGACCCTTTTGCGAAGCCCATCCTCGCCGAGCTCGACGCCAACCCGGGTCGTTGGGATCTCGGGCACGTCCGGCTCATCATGTCGTCGGGGGCGATGCTGTCGCGAGAGAGCAAGGAGCGCTTGGTCCGCCATGCACCGGGAGCCCGCGTCGTCGACGGCCTGGGCAGCTCGGAGTCAGGCTCCCTCGGCACGGCAGTCACCACCAGCCCAGGCGAGGCGGCGACCGCCCGGTTCCGGCTGGGCGAGAACGTGAGGGTTGTCGACGACAGCGGTGAGGACGTTGTGCCGGGCTCGGGAACAGCGGGTCGGCTGGCAGTCGGGGGGTACTTGCCGCTCGGGTACTACGGCGACCCCGCAAAGACAGCGTCCACTTTCGTAACGCTCGCCGACCGCCGCTATGTCATCGCAGGGGACTGGGCGACGGTCGACGTCGACGGCACGATCACGCTCCTCGGCCGAGGCTCCGGCTGTATCAACACCGCCGGGGAAAAGGTGTATCCCGAAGAAGTCGAGGAGGTCCTAAAGCGAGCGGCGGGCGTGCGTGATGCAGCGGTCGTGGGCGTGCCCGATGAACGTTTCGGCGAGGCAGTCGTGGCGCTCGTGGAGCTGGAACCGGATACGACCTTCGACGAGGCGGGGCTAATCGTCCACTCCAAGTCCCACTTGGCCTCCTACAAAGCGCCGAAGGCCGTCCTGCACGTAAAGGCAATCGCGCGCCACGCCAACGGCAAGATGGACTACCCCGCCATGAAAGACGAGGCCCTCAGCCGGGTCAAGCGGTCGTAGGGACTTCAGAGACCGCCGCCTGGGCTTCGTCGAGGCCGAACCGCTGTGCTGTCCTCACAGCGGTGCCACGCGCCCACTTCGTCGTCGTGACGATCCCGAGCAAAAAGACAAAGACCCCGCACGACGTGATCAGCCACCATCCGGCGTGGGTCGCTTGCGAGAACCCGCTCGAGACGGCGCCATCGACGAGCCCGGCAGCAGCCAGTGCTCCCACCATGGCGACACCGAGCGACTGGCCGACCTGCCGGCTCGTCGACGCGACGGCGCTCGCGACACCGGCCTGGCTCGCCGGCATGCCCGACACTGCGGTGTTCGTGATGGGGGCATTCACGACACCGAAGCCGATGCCGAAGATCACATACGCTACGAAAAGGCGCGAGAAGGACGTCGTCGGTGTGAGACCCGCGAGAAGGAAACTGCCGGTGGCGATGCCGATGCCGCCGAGGCAGAGCGACGGCCTCGGTCCCGCCCGGCCGACGATCCTGCCCGAGATCGGCGACATGAGGATCGTCATACCGGCCATCGGGAGAGTGTCGAGACCGGCATGGAGCGCCGACAAGTGCCGAACCTCCTGCAGGTACAAGGTGTTAAGGAACAAGAAGCCACTGAAGCCGACAAATGAAGCGACAGCGATGAGAGTCGCCCCGGAGAACGGCGCGCTCTTGAAGAAACGTACCTCGAGCAACGGCTCCCGCCTCCTCTCCTCGTACGCGATGAGCGCCACAAGGCTTGCTGCAGAGACTGCGAACAGCGTCGCGATCAGCGGTGAACTCCAGCCCCGGAGGGGCCCTTCGATGATCCCGTACGTGAGCGTCGCGAGCAGCACGATCACGAAGAGCTGTCCGACAGGATCGAGCGCGCGAGCTCTCGGAGCCTTCGACTCGCGCACGAACGCAGCGGTGAGAACCACCGCTGCCATACCGACCGGGATGTTGACCCAGAAGATCGACCGCCAGCCGATCCCCTGCACGAGCACACCTCCGACGAGTGGGCCGAGCGCCATACTGACGCCAACCACCGCCCCCCAGATCCCGATCGCCTGCGCCCGTTCGCGGGGATCGTCGAAGGTATTGCGGATGATCGACATGGCGACCGGGTTGAGCATCGACCCCCCGACAGCCTGGACCATCCGGAAGATCACGAGCCAGGTCAGGGTGGGTGCGAGACTGCACGCGAGGGAGCCGAGAGTGAACACCACCAGACCTACCTGGAAGATTTTGCGACGCCCGATCCGATCGGCCGTCGAGCCCGCGAGCATGAGCAAGCTCGCGAGGACGAGCGTGTATGCATCTACAGTCCACTGCAATCCGGATATCGACGCGTGAAGCTGCTTGCCAATCGACGGGAGCGCGACGTTGACGATCGTGTTGTCGAGCCCGACGATGAACAGGCTGAGACAGCAGATAGCGAGAATGCCGAGACGCCGCGCGCGCGACTGAGTACCTACCGCATCGCTGGTCACCTAAGTGTCCTTGGCATCTTGGGTGTTCTCTCGGTCTGGATGTTCGCGCGTGTCTGGGTGACGGGCGACCCGACGAGCACCGTGTTGTGTCAGTGCGGGGATCCCGGTCAGGCTGTCTGGTTCATGGCGTGGGTGCCGTACGCGCTCACTCACGCTCACAATCCTCTCTTCACCACCCGGATGCTCTCGGGGCAAGGTGGAGCGAACCTGCTCCAGAGCACCTCGTACCTCCTCCCGTCATTTCTACTGTCGCCGATCACTTGGCTGTTCGGCGCGACCGCCTCGTTCAACGTCGCCGAGACGATCGCGCCCATCCTCTCGGGTTGGGCGATGTACCTCGCCGCGGGACGTGTGACGACACGGTGGCTACCGAGAGCCGCGGCTGCGGTGTTCTGGGCGTTCTCGCCTCACATCGTCGGTTCTGAGATCTACGGGCATCTCAACTTCACCTGGATGTACTTCCCGCCGCTGTTGTTCCTCTGCGTTTACGAGCTCGTCGTAGGTAAGCGACTCAAGCCGGTGACGACGGGCGTCCTACTCGGCGCGCTTGTCGTCGCGCAGTTCTTCACGGGCACGGAGCCGTTGTTGACCACCACGATGGTGGCGGCGGTGGGACTGGCCTGCGCCCTCGCGATGGCGCCGAAGACTGCGTGGGCGGCTCGCAAACGGATTCTCACCGGCTTTGGCGTGGCCGTTGGCGTCGCGGTCGTGGTATTGGCCTACCCGCTCTGGTACCTCACGACGGGCCCTCGCCATGTCATCGGATCCCCTTGGCCGGCGATCAACAACCTCGGCAACCAGCTCTCGGCGATCGTGAGGCCCGGGAACGGAGTCCACTCGACATCGGTCTTCACCGAGATCGGCGGCTACTTCGGACCCGCCGGTCCCTCCGGTGCCTTTCTCGGCGTCTGGCTGCTTGTCTTCCTCGCTGCGTCGATACCGCTCTTCGTGTTCCTCCGGCGAAAGATCGCCTTGCCGCTTCTCGTGAGTGGGGCGGTGAGCTGGTTGTGCTCGCTCGGTGCGTTTCTCACCCCGATCTCGGTGAACTCCGTGCACTGGTGGCTCCCCTGGCGATACATCAACTCCTGGCCGCTCATCGACAAGATCGGGCCGCAACGTTTCGTCTTCATGACCGCCGCCTGCGCCGTCATGCTGTTGGCGCTCGCTCTTGACTGCTGGGTGACAGTGCTGGCACCGCCCGCCAACCGGCTGCGTCTTCATCCTCGGGCGATCAAAGCCGGTACGAGCGTCATCTTGTTGGCGATCGTCGTGGTCGTAGGGCTCCCGGTCGCCGAGAGCTACACCTTCCCGCTCACGATGCTCTCCGAGCAGGTCCCGGTCTGGTTCCGTACCACCGCTCGGACTCTTCCGCCACAGACTTCGGTCCTCACCTACCCCTACGCTTCGTCCGCCGCCCCGGACGCGATGTATTGGCAGGCGTACGACGGGTTGAGTTTCGCTCTCGTGGGCGGGCGGGCGCTCATCCCTGGCGCCGACGGGAAGCACTCCCAGCATGTCGACCCATTGCACGGGACCGACGCGCTGTTGACCAACGACTCGTGGGGATACGGCGCGCCGCCTGTGCCGAGCAAGGCGCAAGTGCGCGAGCTCCGGTCTTCGCTGCACACGTGGCGCGTCGACATCGTCGTGGTCGTCCCCGAAGGACGGGCGCCCGCCTGGGCACTGCTGCTCTTCTCCGAGGCGACCGGCCAGTTGCCGCAGTTCCAGCACGGTGCAGCGGTCTGGACCGTGGCGAGAGAAGCGCCCGCCTCGGTGTGGCTGTCAGCCGGGGTGGCGAGACCTTGTGTCATCCAGCTGCAGTCCCTTGCGGGTCTAGAGAACGCTGACGCTTGCCTGGCAGCCGACTTCGCTAGGTCCTGAGGAGGACGTCCTCGGGCGACGGGCGGCGCAAGGGCCAGTTCGCACGTGTGATCCGCCACCTGCAGTCGATGCCCTCGTCGCCCGGGGCTCTCGCGTAGGGATCCGCCGGGCGTTCCTCGATCAGCTCGAACCCCAGCCGGCGAGGGACGCCGCCACTTCGATGGTTGGCGCGGTCGTGCCAGATCTCTACCGCTTCGGTCCCCTCGTTCTCGAAGGCAAACTCCGTCAGCAGGTAGGACGCGAGTGTTGCAACGCCTCTCCCGGTGAAGGACTCGCCCAGCCAGTAGCCGATCTCGAGTACGCCCGGGTCCCGGCGCTGATGGAGGCCGGCGCTTCCGGCGACCGCTCCGTCCACGAACACGCCGACCGACCAGTCCGTGCCTTCTCTCGCCTCGCGGGCCCACCGTTCGATGCGTCCCACCCGATCTTCGATCGGGACCGGTTCGAGCGCGACCCACGGCATCCACGGCCGGAGGTGCTCGAGATTCTCCAAGACGGCTCTCTCGAACTCGTCCACCTCCTCGGGATCCCACGTCCGCAGCAAGAGTGACCCGGCACGGAGTTCGTCGGGGACCGCGAGGCGGATCGGCCTCAAGCCGTCGGTGTTGCTCGGGTGGCCCAAACGATCCTCCCGGCTCACGCGATGATCAGGAACAGAGCGGCCGGGATCCCAATGAGAAGAAACGCCATCTCGGCTCTCAAAGTGGCCTCCCACGTGCTCTTGCGCTCTGTCTTCGTATGCCAGGCGGCTATTACCGCCACGGCCGGCCCCGCCACTCCGAGCAGTGCGAACATGCCCAGCCAGACAGGTCCCGTCGCATGATGACTCTTCGAGTGAATGTCGTCGAGGGAGTCGGCCACCGCCGCGAGCACCTCGACGTAGAGACCGACGAGGATCACCGGCAGCAGCGCTATGGCTCCGAACGCCCCCGCCCTGGTCGGGCCTCGTTGCGCATGCCCGGAGGCCACGGGCGCGGAGGACGGGGCACGTGAGGCAGCCACGGGTACATTCTCGCGCCGTCCGCCGACCCACCCTTCAGCCACTAGGCTCTGCGAGCCGGGCGCCGGAAGGTGCTCGACAACTGGGACCTGTGGTGCAGCCTGGAGTGCACGCCGGCCTGTCAAGCCGGAGGTCGCGGGTTCAAATCCCGTCAGGTCCGCCATCCTCGTCATGTGTCCCAGCTGACGAGCGCCGTTGTCATGACGCGGTACGCTCTCGGCCGACGACTAGGTCGGGTAGCTCAGTTGGTAGAGCGCGCGCCTGAAAAGCGCGAGGTCACCGGATCGATGCCGGTCCCGACCACTGGATAGGTCCTGGTAGGGCGGATAACGCCGGGGCGGTCTGTCGGTTGAGCGGATGACGTGCCCTCTACGTGCCTTTTCGGCTGACCGAATGCTTAGCGCTCGCGAGCCATCACGTCTTCGGAGTCGTAGGCACCCTCATGGCCCGCAGGACACTCAAACAGCACCCCGAGTAGCACGACATGACCGTCGCGGATCGACTCGAAATCCCAAACGTTCGGAAGCGAGAACTCGGTACGGCAAACGGCGCAACGCACCGCGGCTGTCGCAGACGTGTATTCCATCAGTGGCCTGATCACCGAGGTCCCTCCGCCACTGACCGGACCCTCTTCTTCTGTTCTCTGTGGCCCTCGGCACTGCTCTTGCCCTTGTTGCTCTTNNGCCCTTGTTGCTCTTGCCCTTGCCAGTGCTCTTGCCCTTGTTGCTTTTGCTCCTGACACCGCTCTTGCCCTTGTTGCCGCTCTTGCGGTGTCCGGCGCCCTTACCCGGCGGCTGTGAGCTTGTGCTTGGGGTCGAGCCCGTTGGGACTTGCGTCCCCGAGGGCGCCTTCGAGCCATGCCCCCGGGTCGGCCTCCGATGACCTGAGGGCTCCTTCGATGGGTGTGCCCCGCGGCCTTCGTCGTGGTTTCGTGATGCACCCGACTGGTTGCATCCCGCGCTTGCGCTGTCGTCGGGTGTCGTCATGCCAGAGAGGA
This sequence comes from Acidimicrobiaceae bacterium, assembly GCA_003136185.1. Taxonomy (GTDB): domain Bacteria; phylum Actinomycetota; class Acidimicrobiia; order Acidimicrobiales; family Bog-793; genus Palsa-601. The sequence continues at coordinate 41,982 of PLDN01000138.1, forward strand.
AGGTAGAGGTGCCGGATCCGGCGCAGGGTGACGTCGCTGCGGTAGTCCCAGTTGAGCCGCCGAGGGTGGCCAGCCCCGACGATGGATGCGAGCCGGGGATAGAGATCCCGACATGAGCGGCCGCGTCTGCGACTGCCCGTTGCACCGGTCCGGGCAGCTGGCCCGTAGCGGCAGCCGCGGCCGTAGCCCCAAAAAGTACCGCGCCGACGACGACCGTCTTCATGGTCGCGATGCGCACGATCGTGCCGCGCCGCTTGGATGGCTCGGCCGATGCTGCGGCTCCCGTGCGCACGGCTGCGGCAATCGCCGCGATGGTCCCCTCACTCCCCGTCGCCGGGACGACCGTGGCGCGGGCTTGCTCGATAGTGCGCACAAGCGGCGCTAGCGCTGGTGGCGCGGTTGCGGCGGAGAGTTGGCCGGTCAGCAGCGCTTCGATCAGCGCATCGTCTTCGAGTGCCTCGAGCATTGTGGCCTTGAGATCGTCGTGGGGTGTCATGGTGTTACCGCCAATCCGGTCAGCCTCTCGCCGAGGCGCTTCAGCCCGCGATGCTGCAGCGCGCGGATCGCACCGGCCTGCTTGCCGAGGATCGCTGCGACTTCCTCGACGTCAAGCCCCGCGATCACACGGAGCAGCACGACTTCTGCCTGTTCGGGGGAGAGGTGACGCACGATAAGGCCTACCGCTTCGCTGTTGGCGACCGATTCGATGCCTTCGGCTTCGACATCGCAGCTGCTGCTGCGCTCGGCGAACGCCTCAGGCCCGACAGGGTCGGTGCGTCGCCGCTTCGCCTGACGCCAGTGCCCCGCAATCTGTCGGCGGGCTATCGAGAACAGGTAGCCGTGCCACGCTCGCTCGTCGTCACCGTCGAACCTGGCGAGGCCCTTTGCCACCGCGAGCCACACTTCGGAGTTGAGATCCTCGGCAACGAGCGGTGCGCGAGCTCGAATGTACGCGAGCAGCCGAGGGTTGACGTCGCGATAAAGGAGCCCGACCGCTGTATCGTCGCCGAGCCGAGCTGCCTGAAAGGTCGCTGCGAAGTCGTCGCCAAGGGTCATTTGCGCTGATTCAGCTCGACACCGCTCGCGCACCGTCAGTGACCGCTCGGCCGCAGCCGATGACACCTGGCCGCCGGCGCGGAGAACCTGCAGACTGAGGGCGCGCCGGAAACCGGGTCCATCTGAACCCGGTCCCGACACCTTTCCGAAATCGGAAGGAGACATGCACACCCTCTCGCGAGGGAGAACGGTTAGTGGAAGGCTCCCGTGATTGCGCCCGCCACGGCGAGCGATCCACCAGTTACGGCAGCCGTCGCGCTGACAGCACATACGGTCTGAGTGCCGGGCGCAGCAGTTTTCGTCAGGTTCTCATCTGTGACGGTCGGGCTCCCCGACGTTGGTGTGAACGTGAAGACCAACGCGATCGTTGTCGGGACGAGTACCTTCGTGCCGCTCTTCTTGGAGGAGCCGACGATGTGACCAGCGGCCCAGGTGATCTTGTTCTTTGCGCTTACCGACGCCTGATGCACCTTGACGCTACCGACGAACCCATTCGCGCAAGTGATCGCGTAGGTGGCACTGTTGGCCGAGTGGGCCGCCGTGTCGGCGCTAGCCGCGCCCGCTCCTCCGACAACGCCGGCGACGCCGGCGACCGACAAGGTGCCGATCGCGATAGCCGTCCACAATCTTCCCATCATCTGACCTCCTGGTCGCTTGAACTGTGGGGACGACGTGTCACACCTAAGACTCCGGGCTGTCGACCCAGATGACAAGCGCCTCGCCCCGGGTATAGATCGCTCGCAGCTTCGGTTCCGTTACTACGAGTTCCCCCACGGTGCAGTGGGGTATCTTCCGGGCCGAGACAGGGCGCGCTCGGACATTCGATCTGGCACAACATGTCAACTCTTACATGTGGCGCGATATGGAGTTGCCATCAGCGTGAGCCAACGACAAAGCGCGGGGCAGTGAAGTACCTGTTCAGGCAGTACAGTCTGTAAGCCTCCTGGAGCGAGTGGTCATGATGTTGGACATCTTTTGGGCGACGGGAAACAGGGCAAGCAGCTGGGGCGTGGAACAGGGCTGAATGGTGTCGAGCGTCGCTCTCCCTCAGGCTCCGGCCAGCCCATTCAGGCACCTCGCTACACGTCCCATTTGGGCCGCATACGCCGGTCTCGCGACTGTCCTGCTGGCATACATCGTCACGCTTCTGATTCACCCCGGCTATGCAGCTGTGACCTCCATCACCGGGGGCTGGGGCATCGACGGGTTTGAGTTCGTCGTCGCCGCACTGTGCGTCTCGAAGGCACTCGTCGGCAAATCCCGGCCGCGGATGCCGTTGTTCCTCGGATGCGCGCTCGGGTCCTGGTGCGCCGGCGACATCGCTCTGACCATCGAGTCGTTGGGCGGCAGGCAGCCAGCTTCGCCATCGGTGGCAGACATGTTTTACCTCGGCTTTTACCCGCTCGCCTACATAGCAATCGTGCTGTTCATGCGCGGAGAGCTACGACGACTGACCGCACCTAGTTGCAATACCGTTCAGTTAAGGTCACATTGGTGTAGTTTGACGGTGTGCCCCGCCACGGTTGGAGGAAGCCCGCGTCCGATCGACGCCTTTCCGACCTGGTCTCGGTGGGAGTGCTGACGCGGACCTTCCCTCCGTCGCTCGTCGACGAGGTCGTCGCCGGCTGCGGGCGGACCGAGCAGCGGAACCGGTCGCTTCCCGCACGGGCGATGGCCTACTTCTCGATCGGGATGGCGCTTCACTCGGAGGGCTCGTACGAGGACGTGCTGTCGCTGTTGACCGACGGCCTCGCATGGACCTCAGGCGAGGAGCCGATCA
>PLDN01000154.1 GCA_003136185.1 Acidimicrobiaceae bacterium
CGCGACGCCTCCCATGTCCACGCGGGCAAACATTGTGTCGACGACACCGATCAGGTCCAGGTCCACGGACTCCATCCTGCCAGGTGACGTGGCGCGGTCCGGCAACCGTGCCGTCCCTCGTGTTTGGCGGGAAACGTGCGCGCCTTTTGTGCGGATACGCACATAAAGCGCGCAAGGATTGCCACGTCTAGCGTGACAGTGACGCGCGAACCCGGAAGCGTGAGCCCGCACGAGCTGCAAAGCAAAGGAGCAACGATGGCCTGGGACTTCTCGACCGAGCCCGAGTTCGAGGAGAAGCNNATGCACGAGATCCTCGGTCAGACGGCCTACGGGCCGGTCGTGTTCGGGAACAACGCGCCCGACTCGGGCAACGCTGAGCTGATCGCTCTCGGCATCGAGACGACGGGGCGTCAAGACCAAAAGGAGCAGTGGCTCGAGCCGCTGCTCGCCGGCAAGATCCGCTCCGCCTTTTCCATGACCGAGCCCGGCGCGGGGGCGGACCCGACACTGATCTCGACGCGGGCGATCCTCGACGGTGACGAGTGGGTCATAAACGGGCACAAGTGGTTCACCTCGAACGGCTCGGTAGCCGACGTGCTCGTCGTGATGGCCGTCACCAACCCCGACGTGCACCCCTACCAGGGCTCTTCGATGTTCCTCGTGCCGACCTCCACGCCAGGTGTCGACATCGTGCGGGATGTGGCGACTATGGAGGACCCGGTCGAACACTTCGGGAAGTTCGGCGCCCACTCGGAGATCATCTACCGGGACGTGCGCATCCCGGCCGGCAACCTCGTCGGCAACGAAGGGGACGGGTTCAGGCTGGCCCAGCAACGGCTCGGCCCGGGGCGGATCCATCACTGCATGCGCTGGCTCGGCCAATCCAAGCGCGCCTTCGACATGCTCTGCGAGCGCTCCGTGTCGAGGTACACGCACGGCTCGTATCTCGCCGAGAAACAAACCGTCCAGAACTGGGTCGCCGACTCCTACGCCGAGATGACCGCCGCCCGCCTGATGACGCTTTACGCCGCGTGGAAGATGGACCAGGTGGGCGCGCAAGCCGCTCGGGTCGAGATCGCGATGATTAAGTTCTACGGGGCCAAGGTGCTGCACGACGTAATTGATCGGGCGATTCAGGTGCATGGGAGTTTGGGTTTCTCGACGGATATGCCACTCGAGCACATGTACCGGGCCGCGAGGGCGGCGCGTATCTACGACGGGCCCGACGAGGTGCATCGCGTGACGGTGGCGCGCCAACTGCTGAAGGGATACGAGCGCGTCGACGTCCCGAGTGAGCACGTGCCAACGCGGCGTGCGGCGGCTATTTCGAAGTTCGCAAGCCTGCTCGACGACGTAGCCCTCGAAGGCTGAGAGGGCCGATGGCGCCACCGCCCGTATGAGCGCACCCGAGTCGCACGGTGCGCGGCCGCCGCGCGGGGCGGTGCCGCTCGGCTACGCCGCCTACGAGGCGCTCGAGGAGCGACCTCACGTGATGGTCGACGGCGCAGCGCGGCGCTCGAGCGTCGTGACGCTCTCGCACTGGCCGCAGAGCCCGACGCCGCAGGTGCTGGCGCGGGACCTCTCTGTCGAGATCGCGCTCGAATACGTGCGCCTTGCCACGGGAAGGGCGAGCTCTGGGAGGCGGGCCCGCCCACAGGTCCTCGGTTTGTTGGCCGCCGGGCGACAGGCCGAAGCGGTCACGAACGACCACTTCGACGAGGACGGCGTCATGTCCGTGCTGGCGCTCGTCGACCCCGAGTTCTCTCTCGGCCACGAGCGCCTTCTCGTCGACGCCGCCTCATGCGGTGACTTTGGCGTCGTGACCTCCGATGTCGGAGCGAATATCGCCTTTGCTATCGGGCCGCTAGCCGAGCAGGAGGCAGGCGCTGGCGCGAGTACCTCGGAGCGGTACCTCGCCGTGCTGCCGCGCATCCGCGACCTAGTCGAGCATCCCGAGCGATACGAGGCACTTTGGCATGAGGAGATGCGGGTCTTCATGGCGGGACGAGCAGCCATCGAGCGTGGTGACGTCGTGATCACCGACGACGTGGCGGACCTCGCAATCGTGACGCGTGGCAATCCCGAAGGCCTCGGCCCGCGAGCGGCCGCAGCGGGCACGACTCGTCTCATAGGTGCCTCGGGCGGCTTGCCAGTTCATGCTGCCTCGGTGCACTCAGCGACCTCGTCAAGCCGTGTGCTCTCTTTCGACGGCCCCCGGTGCGAGCTCTACCTGCGCTACGAGGGGTGGGTCCGATATATCAGTCGGCCGGTGCCTTTGCGCCCCGACCTCGAGCCGCTCGCGAGCGAACTGACCTCGCTCGAGCCGGGCCCGGTGATATGGGAGGCGAATCCCGTCGGCGCCATCGTCGGCCGGCTACGCCCGTCAGCGGACAGCGTGACGGACCTCGCGCCAGAAGTGATCGCCGAGAGGGTCCGGTCGTATCTGCTCGATGCCCCGCCCGCTTGGGACCCGTTCCGGTCGGGTGGCAGCTACGTCGCGGAGCGGAGAGAGAGACGTGACGAACGCTCGACGAGGCCGAGCGGCCGCCGGAAAGGTGCCGGCAGGCGACCAAAGCGGGGAGGGTCGCGCTGAGCGCGCCCGCTCACCACTCAGTGGATCGGCAGACCCCAGAGCGCCATCCAGCGCTCCTTGTCAGGTTCGATCTTGAGGTCCTCCGCGAGGACAGTTTGCAGGCGTAGCTCTGTGTCGTTGTCTCTGTGTTCGCCGGCTCCGGGAGCGGGCACGAAGGGGTAGAAGGTTCCCCGTTTGTAGAGGTAGACGAGGTAGACGAGCGGTGGTCCGGCAGGGCCGCTCGCGGGAGCAGCCGTCGGGTCTGCATGGAACGCGCAGACCGAGCAGAGCAGCTGTGGGCCGTAGCCATTGTCCTGCAGCGTCGAGTTGACGAGGTGGACCTGGTTGACGAGTTCCTGGAAGTCGGGGACCGTCTGGACGACCCAGTGGTATCCGTACTGGTCGTCCTGTTGCTTGACCGAGGCTGCGACGGAGCCCGCGAGGCTCGCCCCAGCCGCGCCGTCACCGAGCCCCAGCAGCTGCGAGGTCTCGCTCGAGGTGTCCGCGAAGGAGCGCCCCGCGACCGGCTTGTAACAGACCCCCGCCTGTCCGGTGGGAATGAGCGCCTCGGCCGTCTGAAGGGTGATCTGGGCACTGACGAGCCCGAAGAGCTGGTCGAGGTTCGCCTGCACCGGCTTGGTCCTGCCGAGCAACACATCGAAGATGCGGGGCATCGTCCTTGATCGCGTCCGGTCCGGCTCAGCCGGCCCGTGAGGCCGAGCTCATCTGGGCTTCGAGCTTGGCAAGCTGTTCGAGGCGCACCTCGAGGGGCGGGTGCGTCGCGAACAGAGAAGACACGCTCGCTCCGCTTTTCCCCTTCGTGAAGGCGGGGGCAAAGAAGAAGGCGTTGAAGTTCTGCGCTGTGCGGAGGTCTCGCGTCGGGATGTTGCCGATGTCACCGGTGACCTTCTGAAGCGCCGTCGCAAGGAGGCGAGGCTGGCCGATCAAGATGGCGCCGGAGCGGTCGGCCGCCAGCTCGCGGTAGCGAGACAGGGCTCGGATGAGCATGAAGCTTATGAGGTAGAAGAGCGCAGAGAAGGCAAGCGCGGCAAACTCGATCAAGATGAGCTGGCCCCCGCCCTGGTTGCCCCTGCCCCCGCCTCTACCACCCCGGCCGCCGCCGATCCCACCGAACATGTCGCTCCACAGCAGCATGCGGGTGATGAAGCCGGCGAGGATGCCGAGGAAGCTCGCGATCGTCATCACCGCGACGTCCCGGTGAGCGACGTGGCTCAGCTCGTGCGCGAGCACCGCCCCGAGCTCCTGCTCGTTCAGGCGGCGCAGTATCCCAGTGGTCACACATACGACGGCGTGCGACTGGTTGCGCCCGGTAGCAAAGGCGTTGGGCATGTCGGCGTCGGCGATCGCGACCCGGGGTTTCGGCATGTCGGCCAGAGCGCAGAGTCGGTCGATGACGGCGTGCAACTGCGGGGCCTGCTCCTCGGTGACGATCTTGGCGTGCATCGACCACAGGGCGATCTTGTCCGATGCGTAGTACTGGGCGAACATCAGCCCGAGCGGGATGATGATGACGATCGCCAGGCTCTTCACGAATATGGCCAGCGCCGCCACGAGGATGGCGTAGAACAGGCCCAACAAGAACACCGTCGTAAGCATGCGGGCCGTCAGGCCCCTATCGACGGGAAATTTTGTCTTTGCCAACGGTTGTCAGACTCCTTCAGTAGCTGCTTGTGCGTCGCCGGTGTCGGAGGCGAGGAGCTCCTGCACCTCGGCGATGGTGGCACCCGGGTGCGGGACGGTCAGGTCTGAGGGGACGATCGTGGTGGCATCGAGCTCTTTGCCAGAGCTGCGAACCCGCCCGGCGAGCGCTTCGAGAGCCTGCCCAAAACGCTCCTCCTCACCCGCCTCCATCGCCGCGTTCAGTTCAGCGTCGAGCTTCTCGAGAGCACCGAGCACGTCGTCGGGCAACTCGAACTGTCCCTCTCCGAGAATGCGGACGATCATGACTGACCTTTGTCGCCGAGCGAGAACAGGTCACCAGCAGCTGCCGGGGCAGCGCCGTCGCCAGCAGGCGAGGCCGGCTCAGCTACGCCCTCGACAGGCTCGGCGTCGGCCTCTGACTCCTCTGAAGCATCGGACGAAGCGCCAGGAGCCGCGCCGGCAGCTCCGGGAGCGATCGCGGCGGCGGGTGCCGGAGGCGCGAGCTCGCTCTTCAGCTGCGCTAGTTCGAGGTCAACCTGGCTCTGCTGGCTGGTCTTGTCGAGCTCGGCCTGCAGCGGGTCCGACGAACCCGAGAGGTCGTTGAGCGCTCCGGAGGCGAGCAGCTCGTCGACAGCGCCGGCGCGGGCCTGCATGTTCGCGATCTTGTCCTGCGCTCGCTGCATGGCCATGCCCGTGTCGCTCATGGATTCGGAGATGCCCGAGACGGCTTCGCCGATCTTCGTCTGGGCCTGGGCGGCTGTGTAGGAGGCCTTCAAGGTCTCCTTCTGCGTGCGGAAGGACTCGACTCGCGCTTGGAGCTGCTGGGTCGTGGCGACGAGCTTGTCCTCTTGCTGTACGAGTTGGTCGTGTTGAACCTTCAGCTGATCCAGTTGAGTCGCGATGGACGAGCGCCGTGTGAGTGCCTCTTTGGCCAGGTCCTCGCGGTTCTGCGCGATCGCCTGACGCGCCTGGTCCTGCAGCTTGGAAGCGCTGGCCTGCAGCTGTTGTGCTTGCAGCTCGAGACGCTTTCGTGCAGTTGCGACGTCCGCCACCCCCCGGCGGACCTGCTGCAACTGCTCAAGCTGCTTCTCGTAGGAGAGATCTAGCGTCTCTCTCGGATCCTCGGCACGGTCAAGAGCCTTGTTCGCCTTGGCCTGCACGATCGACGTGAGGCGCTTCATCACTCCCATTGGCGTACCTTCCTCTCGAGCCCCATCGCGAGACCTCTGGACGTGGAGTCTACGTCGGCGCTGAGAGAGCCAGCCTCGCGCCGCGTGTCACGGTCCCGGCTGGCGCGGGTAGCGTCGCAGGCCATGGACGAGCGGTTCTCACTCCTCACCGTACACGCCCACCCCGACGACGAAGCGTCGAAGGGCCCGGGCACCATCGCGAAGTATCACGCCGCTGGCGTTCGCACCGTGCTCGTGAGCTGCACCGGCGGTGAGGAGGGTGAGATCCTCAACCCGGCGATGGACACGCCCGAAGTGCGGGCCGACATCGGCGCGGTGCGTGAACGCGAGCTCGCGGCCGCAGCCGACGCGATCGGCTACGACGAAGTCGAGCTGCTCGGCTACCGGGACTCAGGGATGGCAGGGAGCGAGGCGAACGCCAATCCCGATTGTTTTGCTGCGGCCCCACTCGAGGAGGCTGTCGGGAAGCTCGTCGAGATCATCAGGCGCGTGCGCCCGCAGGTCATCATCGGGTACGGGGAGGACCACAGCGGCTATCCGCACCCTGACCACATCCGGGCGCACGAGATCGCCGTTGCGGCCTTCGAAGCGGCCGGAGACCCTGGACGCTTCGCGGAGGCCGGCGACGCTTTCCAACCTCTCAAGCTCTATTACACGGTCTGGTCGAGGCGGAGGATTCTCGAGACGCATGAGAAGTTTCTCGAGTTGGGCTTGGAGTCGCCCTTCGATGAGGGGTGGTTCAAGCGAGCAGAGGAAAGAGCCGACCAGGAAGATGAGATCACCACGTCGATCGAGCTCACGGGCTACGAGGACGTGAGGCGCGACGCGCTCCTCGCGCATGCCACCCAGATCGACCCGACGTCGAAGTTCTGGTTCGGGCTGCCTCTGCACGAGGCTCGCAAGATCTACCCCTTCGACGACTACGTGCTCACCCGCAGCCTCGTCGACTCCGATCCGCCCGAGACTGACCTGTTCGCCGGTATCTGGGCGTCGGTCTCGAGCTGAGCCGCCGCGTGCCGGCGAGCGTGGCTCGGCAGGCGCCGGGTACGGTCACTATCATCAGCGGCTCGTAGGTCACGAGGTCGAAGGTCCCGGCTGGACCGGGTCGAAGGAGGACGAGATGGCGAAGTGGCTCAGCCAGGAATGGCTCGACGAGGGGCGCAAGCTGTCTGAGGGCCAGCCCGAGCGGCCCGGGGCAACCGCCCGCATGCAGTACGTCGTCACTGGTGGCCCTGACGGGGACATCAAGTACTACTGGGTGCTCGAGAACGGCAAGTTGCAAGAGTCCGAGCTCGGCGAACTCGAAGACGCCGAAGTGACCCTCACCCAGAGCTACGACGACGCCATGCGGATCCAAAAGGGCGAGCTTGATGCCAACGCGGCATTCATGCAGGGCCGAGTGAAGGTGACAGGCAACATGGCCAAGCTGATGTCGCTGCTCCCGATCACGAACTCTCCGGAGTACAAGGCACTACAGACGCAGATCCTCGAGACGACAGAGTTCTGAGTCAGCCTCTTGTGACACCGGGCGAGCTTGGGATCAGTCCGGTGGGGGTGCGCTCGCCCGCATGAGCTCGCGAAGCTCCCGGTAGCCGATCAGCACGACGCCGCTCGCGGCGGTCGTCGCGCGCAAGCCCGCCTCGTCCACGAGGAATCGGTGATCATCGACCCTGCCCTCCCAGTCGGGCGACATCGCCCGCAGCTCAGGCGTGTCAGCCGCCGGGTGGAAGTAGGCCTCGCTCACTCCGGGCTTCAGCTCGGCGATCAGCCCTGCGATCACGGCACGGCTCCCCACGCCCTGCACGTGGAGGAGGTGGTCTGGGATCACCACGCCCCGCTCGCCGGCGAGCTTCCGAAACGGGAATCCCACCACCCTCTCAGTCGATGCCCCACTCAGGCGCATCGGGAGCCGGAACTCGTCTGCCAGATCGAGGTAAACGTCGAAGAACTCCGCCCGCAGCTGGAGGGTTCCCATGTGCGAGTCGAGGTGGCTGACATCGAAGCCCCAGAAGATCGCCCTTTCGATCTGCGCCCGGCACTCGCGGCGGACCTCGTCGAGATCGGCGTGGTCCCAGACGTCGGCGACGGTTCTCGGGAAGCCCCCGTCTCCGTCTAGCAGGGAGGGTGCCTGGGTGATGGGACCCCAGCGGTAGAGGTCCCACTCGGCGTTGAGAGTGAGGTGGACACCGACGTCCTCGCCCCGGTACTCGGCGGCGGCGCCACGGGCCCACGGGCAGGGCACCATCAAGGTGGCCGAGGTGGCGGCTCCGTTGCGGAGCGAGTCGTAGACGCCGAGGTTCGCCGCGTGTGACGAGCCGAGGTCGTCGCAGTTGACGATCAGGAGCCGGGCTGCAGGATCGTGGCCGAGTCTCTCGGCGAGAGTCGCGGCGCCGGTGCTGGCGGTTGCGGCGCCAGCGGGCGTCGGAAAGCCGGTCATCGCCCCAGCTCCTCTTGCAGCGCCGCGTCCTTCCGGCGCACCTCGTCGGCCATGCGAGCGGCGAAGGCCTCGATCTTGGCGGTGAGAGCCGGGTCGCCGATGGCGATCATTCTTACGGCGAGGAGACCGGCGTTGCGCGCCCCGTCGACCGCGACCGTCGCGACCGGGATGCCCTTCGGCATCTGCACGATCGACAGCAGCGAGTCGAGGCCGTCGAAGTTCTTGAGTGCGATCGGGACGCCGATGACCGGGAGCGTCGTGGTAGCTGCGATGACGCCCGGTAGATGCGCCGCGCCACCCGCCCCGGCAATGACGACCTTGATCCCGCGGCCGGCTGCCGACCGCGAGTAGTCGAGGGCGTCGTCCGGAGTCCGGTGCGCCGAGAGGACTCGCATCTCCCATTCGATCCCGAACTCGTCGAGCGCTTCGGCCGCCTGCTTCATCACCGGCGCGTCGGAGTCGCTGCCCATCACGATGGCGACGCTCATTCGAGTGATCTTCCTTTCGGTTGTCCCGTCAGCTGGCGAGGACCCCTAGTGTCGCCTCTTCGGCGGCAGCGGCGCTAGGCGGCGGGCGATCAGGCCGAGAACCGTGCCGACCACGACGCCTCCAGCGACGTCGGACGCGTGGTGGATCTTCGTGTGCACGCGGCTTGCCGCCACCACCGTTGCCACCACGAAGTAGAGCGGGGCGAGCTCGTCCTGGTCCGAGAGCAGGGTCGCTGCGCAGAACGCCGCCGTGGCATGCCCGCTCGGGAAGCTGGAGGTCAGGGGTTGGCGGAACGGGAAGGGATGGACGATCTGAGAGACGGGCCTTCTTCTCGCGAAGAGCGACTTGAGACCTGCGTTGACGAGCACGGATTCGATCCCGGTGGCCACGATCGCCCTGACAGCGGCTCGCTCGTCGTTCGGCCTACCGCGAAGCGCCCTCACGAGGGCGAGCACGACCCAGATGAGCCCGAAGTCCCCGAGCGCCGAGGCCGTATAAAACAGCCGGTCTGCGACAGGGTCGCCGCGCAGGTGGTCGAAAGCAGTATCGACGCGGTCGTCGAGCCGTCTGATGGACTCCTTCATCGGGGGGCGTTGGGATCCCCGCCGAACGCGGGGCAGTACTGCTGGAAAGCGCACCAGCTGCAAAGAGCCGAGGGACTCGGCCGGAAGTCCGAGTGTTCGCACGCCCGCTCGATCGCCTTCCAGACAGCGCCGGCGCGCTGGCGGACTCCCCGCATGGACATGTCGCTCGGCTCCGAGGAGACCACGACGCGGTCCCGCAGGTAGAGCAGCCGCACGGCGGCCGGCCGTTGGCCGAGGATCTCCTCGCACAAGAAGGCGTAGAGCTGGACTCCCGACAGTCGCGACTTCGCTTGCTCGGCACGGGGGGCTCGGCCCGTCTTGTAGTCGACGACCGCAAACCGCCCGTCGGGTAGGACGTCGAGCCGGTCGATGATGCCCCGCAACATGAGACCGTCCACCTCGACCTGCATGTCGAGCTCGAGGCCAACAGGTCGGACCGTATTGGGGTCCTCGATCTCGAAGTACCGGTCGAGAAGGACGCCGGCTTGGCGCATGAGCACGGAGCGCGCCTCGTCGGTGAGCTCGAGGGCGGCAAGGTCGGCGTCGGAGGATTTAAGGTCAGCAAAGGCCTGCTCCAGCGACCGCTCGGCCCGCGCCCGGTCACGCGCGCCCTCATCGGCGTAGGTGAACAGCAGCTGCAGGGCGCGATGGACGAGGGTGCCCCTCACGGCCGGGAGCGACGGCGGTTCGGGCAGCCGCTCCAGCACCGAGAACCGAAACGCGAGTGGGCAGCTCGTGAACGCGCTGATCTTCGAGGGCGTGAGGGTGCTCGGGAGGGCAAGAGGCAAAGCGGGAAGCGGTGAGGTGGCGATGGAGACCATTGCTTGCAAGGCTACGCCGGGGGTGTGTCAACGGCCCGGATGATCGACGCCGCCACGAGATCTGGCCGCTCGAGAGGCCCGAAGTGACCGACCCCACCGATGACCTCGATGGAGCGGTGACGCATCCGCAGAGCGACCGCTTCGAGCACGTCCACCCCTCTCGAATCAGCCTTCGTCCCGCAGGCAAGGGTCACCGGGCAGGTCACGTCGCCGAGACGTGAGTACCCACGGTGGGAGTTGGCGTAGGCGTAGACGCGCGCCTCGTCGGCGGGCCGGCACTTCAGGTGAACCGATCCGTCCGCGTGCTGCTCGAAGCCGTACTGCACGTACGCCGCGAGCACGTCCGGGTCGACAGTCGAGAACGGTGGCTTGGAACCGAAGCTCGCGAGCGCCTCCTCGAACGAGCCGAAGCACTCCCTGCGACGGAGGGCGCCGATGGAGAGAGGATTGTCGAAATTCGGCGACGGCGGGTCGTCATTCGGGTGGATTATCGGCTCGAAGCAATACAAGGACGAAAAGGTCCCCGGCTCGGCCTCCTCGGCCAGCAACATCGCGGCGCCGCCAGAGGAATGCCCGAAGCCCATCGGAGCCGCGAGCCCGAGCGCGCTGACTGCGCTCAACAGATCATCGGCAAATCCGCGCCAATCACCTGTCCAGCGTTCTGCGGCCCGGGCTACACCGTGCGCCCGGTGGTCGATCGAGAAGCAGCGGAACCGGTCCCGAAGGTCGGCTACGAGCGGCTGGAAGACGCGGCCGTGCAGGCCGGTGGCGTGCGACATCAGCAGAGGTTGACCCGAGCCGCCCAGGTCGTACACGACGACCTCGGACCCGTCACGGGTAGTGACGAGAATGGGAGGGCGATCAGGCATCCCGGCAAGTTAGCGGGTGTCCCGCCTGCGCTGCCGTTCACGGCGAGGAGGCAGCACGTAGTAGAAACACCTGCCGTGCAGTCCTTCCTCGAATCCTGGGGTTACCTTGCGCTCGTCGTCCTGACCTTCGCAGAGGCAGCGTGCATTCCGATCCCCTCGGAGATCACACTCGGCTTTGCCGGATACCTGGCCTACGAGCACAAGCTCGAGATCGTGCTGGTGATACTTCTCGCGACGCTCGGCGAGCTGGCCGGCTCGTTCGTCGGGTGGGGGATCGGTCGCTACGGAGGCCGGCCGTTGATCGACCGGCTCGGCAAGTACGTCCTGCTCACGAAAACCGACCTCGATCGCGCCCATCGGTGGTTCGAGCGGAGGGGCGAACCGGCGGTGGTGCTCGGGCGCGTGCTCCCGATCATCCGTACCTTCATCTCGCTTCCGGCGGGTGTTGCGGAGATGAGCCCTGTGCGTTTTGGGATTGCGACGGCTGGCGGCAGCCTCGTGTGGTGCGCGGCGCTGTCCATCGCCGGGTATGAGCTCGGGTCGAAGTGGCACGAGCTGACGAAGGGCTTCAGTGACGCCGGCTACTTGCTGGCTGCTCTCGCGGTCGTCGCGATCGCAGCCTTCATCGGGCACCGCTACCTCGCCGTCCGGCGAGAGCGCGAGCAAAAGAGCCCAGCCTGAGCCCTGACGCCTCGACAGCGCTGCTGATCGCCGCAGGCCTTGTCGCCGGCACCGTCAACGGCGCGGCTGGCGGCGGCACGCTCGTATCGTTCCCGGCGCTGCTCGCAGTGGGCCTCCCGGCGCTGCGGGCGAACATGACCTCCACGGTCGGCATCTGGCCCGGTTACCTCGGTGGTGTCGCCGGCTTCAGATCAGAGGTAAGCGACCAGACGCACCGCGCGCTCACGTTGTCGGTCCCCGCCCTTCTGGGCGCCGCCCTCGGCTCGGTCTTGTTGTTCACCACCTCCGAGCACACGTTCGCAGCCGTAGTGCCCTACCTCGTCTTCGCCGCATGCCTGCTGTTCGCGGTCCAGCCGCTCGTGTCGAGGGTCGTCCGCGGCCATGCCACTATCGGCGCCGCCTCGCCTGCCCCCGCGCCAGCTGCTGCGGCTGGTGCAGGCACCGACGTTGGCGCAGTCGAGTCAGCGCCGCGCTCCTGGCGCTCGGTCGCAGGCCATGCCGGCACGTTCGCCGGGTCGGTCTACGGCGGCTACTTCGGTGCCGGACTCGGCGTCGTGCTGCTCGCGCTGCTCGGCCTGACTCTGCCCGACGAGCTCATGCGCACGAACGGCCTGCGAACCGTGCTGTCGCTCGTCGTCAATACCGCAGCCGCCCTCATCTTCATCGTGCACGGCGATATCGCCTGGGGAGACGCAGGATTGCTCGCGCTGACGAGCCTCGTGGGTGGGTACTTCGGCGCCCGTGTCGCGAGGCGGCTCCCGCCGGTGGTATTCCGGGTCCTCGTGCTCGGCCTCGGCCTTGCAACAGCGATCAGGCTGCTCGTCGGCTAGCTCAGGCCCGGCGGTCTGCCGGCGGGCCTGATCCAAAGCATGACCGTTTCAACCGTCTGGTGGTCGTAACGGACATTCTTTGGGATCGAAGCGGTCTAGTGCCGCGTCAGGCAACGTTTGCCCTGTCCTCCAACGGCACTTGGAGGACACCCGCAGCGAGCGGCCGCCGCCGCTCGGTCTGGGCTTGGCATGGAGGCCAGAGCGGCAGTTCTGGCGCGGTGTTCAGGCTTAAGCGGGATCAGCTGCCTTCGCTGCCCGCTCGATCTTCGCGCGGTGTTTCTTCCAGAAGGTCGTGTCCCGCTCGTTCACGGCCTCGCTCCCCCCGTGCGTTCCCACGGCTCCGTCGAGCTGCTCACGCAGGATGTCCGCGTGCCCGGCGTGCCGATTGGTCTCGTTGAGGACGTGAACCAGGATGTTGAAGAGCTTCACGTCCGGGTCTGGCCACCACGACACATGACCGGGTGCGTCGATGTCGAGCGCAGCGATCGTCGCGTCCGAGTGCTCCCACATGCGCGTGTAGCGATCGATGATCTCGAGTCGCGACTCGTCTTCCGTCGCCCACATGTCGGCCAGCTGAGACCAGTGGTCGAACAGCGCCGCGAGCTTGGCGTCGCCGGCGCGCTCGTCGGCGACGTCGTCCCGCCACGGCAACCGCTCAGGAAACGGGCGCCCGAACACCTCGCCGAAGTACCAGGCCTCGGTGATCGTCAGGTGCTTGATTAAGCCGAGGAGATTGGTCCCGGTAGGAGTCAGCGGGCGGCGAACGTCGTACTCGGCGAGCCCTTCGAGCTTCCAGAGCATGGTAGCTCGCCCGTCGCGCAGGTCACTTTGCAGGTACTCCTTCGCGAACTCATCGATCATCGGGGAGAAGCCCTTCTGGGCAAGTGCCTCAGCGTTGAGGCTGTGCTGCCGGCCATCTTCACACACGCTTGCCGGCCTCTTCAGCTGCCCCCCATCGCCGGCTCGGAGTCACGCGACCAACGAGGCAAACGTTGCCTGACACGGCACTAGATCAGTCGGCGAGGGACCCGAACAGGTCGCCCAACCGTTCGACTCGGTCGAGGACTTGTGCCGGATCTATACCCAGCAAGTCCACCCGCCCCGCCGCCCCCTGTTCCACCTCGTCCCACGTCACCGGCGTTGAGACCGAAGGATGGTCGAGTGCCCGCAACGAGTAGGGCGTCACCGTCGTCTTCGCCATGTTGTTCTGGCTCCAGTCGATGAGGACCTTGCCGGGCCGCAAGGCCTTGGCCATCTTCGACACGATGAGCTCCGGGCACGCCCCCTCCAGTTCTTCCGCGATCTCGTGGGCGTACTCGTTGGAGCGCTCGGGAACCCACTCGAGCTGTCGGATCCGCCCGTAGCACTGCAACCCCTTCGAGCCGCTCGTCTTGGCGAAAAGGTCGATGCCGTCCGCGCCAGCCCGATCGCGCAGGCGTAGGGCGACGTCGCAGCACTCGGTAATGGCGGCCGGCTCACCAGGATCGAGATCGAAGACAACCAGGTCGGGCGCCTGAGGCGTGTTGCCGGCTCCCACCTGCCACATCGGGCTGTGGAATTCGATCGACGCGAGATTGGCGAGCCACGTCAGCGTCGCGAGGTCGTTGACGATCGTGTACCGCGTCGTGTCACGGTCGCTCTGCTTGGCAGCCCCCCAGCCGGTTCCCTTTCGCGGAAGCGTGACGGTCTGTATCCATTCGGGCGCATGACGAGGCACGTTCTTCTCGACAAACCCGCTCGCATCGGTGCCGTTCGGGAAGCGCTTTACGGTCACGGGCCGTCCCCGGAGGTGGTTGAGCATCACCGGGGCGATCCTTGCGTAGTAGTCGATCAGATCGCCCTTCGTGAACCCGCTCGGGTAGAGCGCTTTCCCGAGGTTGGACAGGACGAGCTCCCTGCCGTCGACGTTCACCGAGACTTTCTCACTCTCAGGACTCACGGCCAACCTCCTCCGGGCGCTTGTCGTGGCGCAGCCCGCGCCATGAGGGATGGCGGAGCCGGCCCTCTGTCGTCCACTCAGTGAAGCTCACCTCGCCGACAAGTCGTGGCTCGGCAAAGTGTGCGTTCTTGCGGTAGCGGGACGGGATCTCGCCGTTGAACGGGCTCGACTCGCGCTCGAGTGGCTCGAGTGCCTTCGCTAGGTCCGTCAGGGCCCCCTCGGTGAATCCGGTGCCTACCTGGCCGATGTAGGCGAGAGCTCCCTGATCGTGGAGTCCGAGAAGCAGCGAGCCGATCTGGTTGGTGCGGTGACCCTGGCCAGGAGTCCACCCTCCGATCACGACCTCCTGCGCGAGGATGTTCTTCACCTTCGTCCACTCCGGCGATCTCTTGCCCGGTCGGTAGGGCGAGTCCGTGCGCTTGGCCACCACTCCCTCGAGACCCTGCTGCTTGCTCGCGCTGAGGACGTCGGCGCCGGGCCCCTCAAAACGTGGGCTTACCGTCCACGCCTCGCCGCCGNNCCCGAGCCCGAGCCCGAGTTGATCGAGCCGCTGGCGTCGCTCGTCATAGGTCAAGTCGAGCAACGGCTCACCGTTCAGCCAAAGAATGTCGAAGACGATCAAGGTGACGGGTTGTTGCGCCGCGAGCCGCAGCGTCTTTGCAGCATCCGACGAGTGAATCCTTGGCTGGAGCAGCTGAAAGCTCGGTCGTCGGTGGCTGTCGAACGCGACTATCTCGCCGTCGAGGATCACACTTCCTCCCCCAAGCCGCGCGCCGAGCGCCCGCAGCTCGGGAAACGAAGTCGTCAGGTCGTTGCCGTTGCGCGATTCGAGTCGCACCTGGCCGCCGTCCAAATAGGCAATGGCACGCACGCCGTCCCACTTGAACTCGTACGCCCACCGCTCGTCGTCGGGTGCCGGCAATTGGCCGAGACTGGCGAGCATCGGCTTGATCGACGACGGCATGGCCTGCGTCGTGCGCACTGTCATCGGTTCGGGCACGCGCGCTCAAGACTGCTTCAGGAAGCCTGGCGGGCCTGTGCGTTCGCTACAGCTTCGACGAGTTCGTCCCGGCTCATCTTGGAGCGGCCCGGCACCTTGATGTCCTGCGCGAGCTGGTACAGCTCGTCCCTGGTCATCATCACGAGCTGCTCGCCCTGGGGAGCCGCCTTTGCCGTCTTCGAAGGCGAGCTCGCCTTCGCCGCCGCCTTGGCGGCAGCCTTCCCCGCACCTTCGCCCGCACCCGCCTCACCGCCGCTTCGGTCCTCCCGTACCCGGTCGACCGAGCGGCGGAGCGCCTCCATCAAGTCGACGACGTTCGTGTCGCGGTCGACCGGATTACTTGCGACGACCTCTTCGCCCTGCAGCTTCTGGCCGATCAGCTCCTCGACTCGCAAGCGGTAGCGGTCGTGGTAGTTCGTCGGGTCCCACTTGGCACCCATCGATTCGATGAGCGAGATCGCGGTCGTGAGCTCGCGTTCGCGCGGCGGCTCTCCGCTCTGAGTGATCTCGATCTCACGAGACGGGTCGCGGATCTCGTCGGCGAAATACATCGTCTCGAGTGCGAGGACCTCGCCGTTCACGCGCAGCGCCGCGAGGTGCTCGCGGCTTCGCATGACGAAGGTCGCGATCCCGACTTTGCCGGACTTGCGCATCGCCTCGATCAGTAGTGCATAGGGCCGGCCGGCAGCCTCGGTCTTCGGCGCCACGAAGTAGGTCTGGTTGTAGAAGATCGGATCGATGTCGACCTGGTCGACGAAGTCTTCGATCTCGATGGTGCGGGACCCCGAAGGCTCGACCGCCTCGAGCTCTTTCGGAGTGAGGACAACGTAGCGCCCGTCGCCGACGTCGTAGCCCTTCACGATGTCGTGGAACTCGACTTCCTCGCCGGTGTTCTCGTTCACCCGCTTGTAGCGGATGCGGTCGGAAGTGCCCTTCGCCAACTGGTTGAAGCGGATCGTCTTCTCCGACACCGCGGAGTAGAGGCCGACGGGAATGTTAACCAAGCCGAAGCTGATCGAGCCGGTCCAGATCGCTCGAGCCATCTGTTTGTCTCCGATGCTCTTACCTGGCCGCGACTCAATGTGCTGGGCGCGGCCACTCCCCAGGCCCACAAGCGTACTCATGAGCGACGCCGAGCACACCTGCGGGCGGGCGCGGCGCTCGGGTGGGCAGGGGAGGCGATGGGCAGAAAGGTTAGTTTCTTACGAATGAAGATGTCACAGCTGTTCGGGTCCACCCTGCGAGAGGCTCCCGCGGGTGCAGAGACCCCGGGGTACCAGCTCTTGCTCCGCGGCGCCTACATCCGCCAACTCGGCCAGGGCATCTTCTCTTATCTGCCGCTCGCCTGGCGGGTGATGCGCCGTATCGAGGACATCATGCGCGACGAGATGAATGCTGCCGGGGGCGTCGAGATGTCGATGCCGATGGTGCACCCTGGCGAGCTTTGGAAGCGGTCCGGGCGATACGAGACGGTGGGGCCGGAGATGGTGCGTTTCGTCGATCGGCGGGACCGCCCGCTCGTCCTCGCGATGACGCATGAGGAAGTCGTCGCTTCGCTGTCTGCAACGGAGATCCAGTCGTGGCGGCAGCTCCCGAAGCTCGTTTACCACATACAGCTCAAATTTCGGGACGACCCAAGGCCGCGTGCCGGGCTCCTCCGTGTGCGGGAGTTCACTATGAAAGACGCCTACACGCTCGATCGCGACGAGGCCGGGCTCGACGTCCAGTACGAGCGCCTTCACCTCGCTTACGACGAGATCTTTCGCCGCTGCGAGCTGCCCGTGATTGCTGTCACCGCCGATGTCGGGATGATGGGCGGTTCGCTGGCGCATGAGTTCATGTACCTGAACCCGATCGGCGAGGACACGATCGTGCTCTGCGATTCGTGCGGCTACGCGCAGAACCGCCAGGTGGCGCAGGCCAAAAAGCCGGTCGCCGAGGTGACCGAGGAGCCTCTCCCGATCGAGCGTGTCTCGACGCCGGACACCACGACGATCGAGACGCTCTGCAAGCTGCTCGGGATCTCACCTGACCGCACGGCAAAGATCGTCTTCCTCGCGACCGATTCCGGTGGGCTCGTAGTGGCAGTCGTGCGCGGCGACATGCAGGTGAACGAGACAAAGGTCGGCAACCTCGTGCACGCCGCCGAGCTGCGCCCGATGACCGTCGAGGAGATCCGCTCTATCGGATGCGTGCCGGGCTACGCGTCACCGATCGGAGTGGGAGACCGGGCGATGGTGATCGTGGACGACCTCGTGGCCGAGTCGCGCAACCTCGTGGCGGGCGCGAACGAAGAGGGCTGGCACCTGTTGAATGTGAACTCCGGGCGCGACTTCGACCCCGACATTGTCGCTGACATCACTGCGGCCGACGGAGGCCAGCCGTGTGTTGTCTGCGGCTCGACGCTTCGCACCGAGCGTGGAGTCGAGGTCGGAAACATCTTCAAGCTCGGCACCAGGTACGCCGAATCGCTCGGCGCGAACTACCTCGCCGAGGACGGGACGGAACAGCCGATCGTGATGGGCTCGTACGGCATCGGCGTCGGGCGCTTGCTCGCCTCGATCTCCGAGGAGCACCGCGACGACCGCGGCTTGCGCTGGCCGGCCTCGGTGGCTCCCTTTGCGGTCCACCTGTGCGCCCTCGGTGACGAAGGGCTCGAAGCGGCGCCGGCCATCGTGGGGGAGCTCGAGTCGGCTGGGATCGACGTCCTCGTCGACGACCGGCGAGAGCGCCCGGGCGTCCAGTTCACCGACGCCGAGCTCATCGGCTGCCCCGTGCTGTTGACCGTCTCGAAGCGGTCGCTCGCAAGTGGAGGGGTGGAGGCGAAGCTGCGATCGGCCGAGGGTCGGGAGAGCGAGATCGTGCCCGCCGGCGAACTCGTCTCGTGGGTGAGCGAGGCGTTAGAGGGAAGGCGCCTCGGCGGCCGCGTCTCCTGACGCCGGCGGGGCGGCGGCGTCGGCCTCCCCCATGCGCTCGAACTCCCGGTTGAGCTCGGCCCCGAACAGGATCACGACGCCGGTGAGGAACATCCAGAGAAGGGTGACCGCCACGCCGGCGAGCGCTCCGTATGTGCGGGTCTCATGGGCGAAGTGGTCGAGATAGAACGAGAAACTTCCCGCCGCGACCACCCATCCCACAGCCGCCACCACGCTGCCGGGACTCACCCATTCCCACGACGACTTCGGCCTTGCCACTCCGAAGCTGTAGTACGCCGACAAGAGCAGCATCACGAGCACGAGTGACCCGCCGTAGCGGATGAAGAGCAGGATGGCATGGAACTCGGGCTTCACGAGCGCGAATGCAGATGGCAGGAGCTCGGCCAAGGGCGTGCCGAGCACCAGCAGCACCGAGGCGACTCCTCCGAGCAGCAGCGTCACGCCGATGAGCGGAATGGCGACGAGCCTCCTCCCGAAAAAACCCCGATCCCGCGGCACCTCGTATGCCACGTCGAGAGCGACCTGCAGAGCGGACATCGCCTCGATCGAGCTCCACAGAGCGACGGCCACACCAACCACGAGCTCGACGATGTTCACCCGATTGCTGGCGGGCTTGAGGAGCTGTGCGTTCAGGACCTGTGACATCTGCGCCGGCAACAAGACGTTCGTCGCGTGCAGGAGAGTGTGCAACGTCGAGCTGGAGAGACCGACAAGACCGAGTAGCCCGACCGCCGCGATCAGGATCGGCAAGAGGGCGAGGAAGCCGTGGAAGGCAAGGCTGGCGGCGATCATCGTCACACGGTCGTGGGCCGCTTCGGTCACAACTCGCTTCGCGAGGGCAGGCCACTTTGACGGCGGGACGCTCAGGACCCGCGCGCGGCGGGGCTTGGTCGTCCCGCGCTGATGAGCCATGTACGCCGACTCTTACCCGCTCACGGCCGCGGGTCAAACGTAACGAAGGATCCTCACCGGCTGCATGCCCTCCGCGATGCGCTCCCAGTTCGATCCGCCGTCACGTGAGTGGAAGACATAGCCGTCGTGGGTTCCAAGGGCGACCTGGCCGGAGTCGGCGGTGACGCTGCCGGTGTCGAGGTTGAAGGGGAACGAACCCGGCAGGCCCCCGCCCGTTCCACACGGTTCGAGTGTGGAACCGAGGGTGCACCTGTAAAGGCGCCCGTCGGTCGTCTCGGGTCCGGTCGATGCGGTGACATAGGCGGCGTCGCCGTCGAGAGCGACTGCTCTCGCGTAGGGCGCATGGAGTCCTTCGGTCGTCCACTGCCAGGTATCGCCGTTGTCGTTGCTCCAACCGAGACCGACTGCGGCTGCGACGGCAACCCGCCCGTTCGGCCCGGTCACGATCTCGTGGACGTCGGTCTCGGGTGGCAGGACGTTCCTCCATGAACGGCCCTGGTCATCAGATCGCCAGACGCCGCCGACATGGACGGTGGCGAACCACCGATCGTCATTCGTCACTGCGATGGAGCGCAGCTCGAGCTCGCTGCCAGCCGGGTTCTGCCAGGTGTCGCGACCGGTCACGGAGTCGAAGGAGGCCACCGGGCTGATGACGCCGGCGAGGCTCACAGTGACGAGGTGTGCGCCGACAAGGCCGACAAGCATGTCTCCGGTCGCCGTCGTGGCCATGCTCTGCGCGCCGGTCGTCGAAAGCGACACCAAGGGCGCCAGGTCGACATCGTCAACGCGATCAATTCGCTCGCCATCGAGCAGCACGCAGATGCCGGGGGCCGACCCTACGAGCGACTGGGCGGACGGATTGGCCGAGAGCGCTGTGACGTAGACATCGAGGGCGAAGGTGTAGCTGCGGTCGAGGTCCTCGAGGTGAGTTGTCGTGCCAACAATCAGCATGCCTCTGTCCTACACCGTTCGCGCGCCCGTGCGGGTTCGCTCCCGTCAGGCCCGACGTTCCGCGCGGGCCCGATCGTTGCACCAGACTGGCGAAGATGGACCGACGGGCGCTCGCGACAAGGATCAACGGTTTGTGCCGGCTGGAGGGGACATTCACCCTCCGGTCTGGCCAGGTGACCGACCACTACTTCGACAAGTACCTATTCGAGGGGGATGCGGGACTGCTCCGCGAGCTTGCAGACCACTTGATCCCGCTAGTGCCTCCAGGCACAGAGGTGCTGGCCGGGCTCGAGCTAGGCGGCGTACCGGTCGCGACGGCGCTCTCGCTTGCGACAGGGATCGAGGCCGTGTTCGTACGCAAGGTCGCGAAGTCCTACGGGACGGAGAAGCTCGCGGAGGGCGGGCAGGTCGCCGACCGCCAAGTGCTCATCGTGGAAGATGTCATCACGACCGGGGGCCAGGTCGTGATGTCGACGGAGAACCTGAGACATTTGGGTGCCCACGTCGAGCAGGTTCTCTGTGTCATCGACCGGAGCGATGGCGCCCATGATCGACTGGATGCGGCTGGCCTGAGCGTGCTCTCGATACTGACTGCCGCTGACCTCGACGAGGCAGCTGCTGGAGCCGCGGCGGCTTCGAGCGTCAAGCCGCTCCATCGCAACGCCCGCCGCGTTCAAGATGCACTCCAAGCTGCTGGTTCCCGCTCGAGGGTGATCGAGGTGGAGACGTCGGCCCGGACTGCCGAGGAGGCTGCGGCGAGCCTCGGTGTCGAGGTAGGGCAGATCGTCAAGTCGCTCATCTTCTTGGCCGAGGGCGAGGCGGTGCTGCTACTCGTCGCGGGGGATCACCGGGTCGATCCCCTCAAGTCGGCGCAGGTGTTCGGGACGGCCAGTCTCGTCCGGGCTGACGCAGACGTCGTCCGATCGGCGACGCGCTTTCCCATCGGGGGAGTCGCGCCGCTCGGGCATCCTTACCCGATCAGAACGCTTGTGGACGAGAGCCTCGGGCGCTTCGAGGTGATCTGGGCCGCGGCAGGGACGCCGCACGCTGTGTTCCCCACTTCGTTCGGTGAGCTCGTGGAGCTGACGAGCGGAACGGTCGCCGATGTTGGCTGAGCTGAGAGATAGACAAGCTCGAAGTCCTCGAGGTTCGCCGGTCTGGGGCGAGTAGTCGAGCAGGCTGAAGGGCCAGGTCGGCGCCGACCGTCTTTGCATACGAGTCCTCCGAGGCTGCTAGACCGTCGATGACGCTGACGAGAAGGAGTCGCAAATGGCGTTTGCTCACAACGGTGACGTCGAGATCTACTACGAGACCTTCGGCGATCGGGAACGCCCGGCTCTGTTGCTGGTCAACGGACTAGGGAGTCAGTGCATCAACTACCGCGTCGAGTGGTGTGAGCGTTTCGTTGCCGCTCGGTACTTCGTGATCCGCTACGACAACCGCGACGTCGGCCTCTCGACGAAGTTCGGCGACGAGATGCCGGACGTGGCAGCAGTTGCCCATTCGGTGGCAGCGGGCGACCGCGCAGAAGTCCCTTACATGTTGTCAGAGATGGCGTCCGACGGACTTGCCGTCCTCGACGACCTCGGGATCGAGCGCGCCCACGTCATGGGCGTGTCGATGGGAGGGATGATCGTTCAAACCATGGCGATCGAGCATCCTGCGCGTCTGCTCACGATGACATCGGTCATGTCGACGACGGGTGATCCCGATGTCGGACAAGCCACGGAGGAGGCCCGCCGACTGCTCCTGACGCCGCCTGTGAGCGACCGTGACGGTTACATCGCCGGGACTTTGGCAGGCCTCCGGATCTGGGGGAGCCCGGCCTGCTTCGACGAGGAACGGTTGGTGGCGAATGCGGGCGAGGCGTTCGACCGGAGCAACTTCGCCTCCGGACGCGTCCGACAACTGATCGCCGTCATGGCCTCCGGGAGCCGCACCGAGGCGCTGCGAAATGTCAACGTCCCGACGCTCGTGATGCACGGAAGCGCCGACACTCTCATCGATTCGAGTGGCGGGCGCAGGACAGCCGAGGTGATCCCTGGTGCAAGTTTCGAGCTGCTTGAGGGGATGGGACATGACTACCCGCCTCAGTACTGGGAGCAGATCGTCGATCTCGTGACCGCGCACGCCGCTCAGGTGCCGGCCGAGCCCTGATTCGAGCCATGAGGTCCAGGCGACTGGTCTAGTTGGCTTCCGTCACCACCGGCGGAAGGTCGCTCGTGCACGCGGCGCAGCGCGTTGCTGCGAGGGGGACCTCGGTGAGACAAGCAGGGCAGTCGCGTGTCGTTGCCTCTTCGGTCCTCGTCCTACGCGCCTGAAGCATGTTGAACGGCTTCACCACGATGAAGAAGACGGCGAGGCTTACGCCAAGAAACCCAATGATCTCGTTGAGCACGTCACCGTAGTGGAACGTGCTGCCGTGGAGAGTGAAGGACAACGACTCGAAGTTCGCCTTGCCTGGGATCGAGAGGAGCGGCGTGAGGATGTCCGAGACGATTGCTTTTATGACTGCTTGGAAGGCGACGCCGATTACGACCGCGACTGCGAGCATCACAACATTGCCCTGCAAGATGAAGGCCTTGAACTCCTTGAGCACTCTGGGATCCTCCTTGTAGCTGCGACGTCACTCGCGCGTGGGTCAGTGCGACAACTCTAGATAGGAGGAGGTCTCCGTTGAACTGTCACGGGGAAGAGCGCCTTAGCCTCAGCTCGCGGTGCTCCATGCCTCCACGCCCTTTTGGGTGGGCACGAACAATGTCGCGTCACCGACCGCCGGCGTCGCGAAATGTTCGAGGGCGTCCGTCGCGCGCTCCAGTAGGACCCTGCCCGACGAGGGCCTCATTCCGTAGAGTTCTCCGGCGTTCCAGTCGAGCGCCCAAACTAACCCGCCCGCGACGATCGGCGGCCCATTCGGGGAACCGGTCGAGGGCGACCACGCCCGCTTGAACGTCATTGCCGAGACGTCGATCTTGACTGCCTCGGTACCGCTCCCGCACGGCGCGTACACGTAGGTGCGGCTCTTCGCGCCCGTGCCGACCACGTCAGTGGCGTCCGCGCCGAATGCACCGCCCCCTAGGCATACAGAGCCTGTGAACGCGCCCTTGCCTACGCCGCCGAGAGGTGAGTCCTTCATGAGGTCGCCGAAACTCCCAGTCGTCGCAGGCTTGCCTGCTACGAACAACAGCGAGGTGCCTGGTACCGCGACGGGTCCGGCCGAACCGAGGTCCCAGTCGTCCTCATTCAGCTGCACCCAGTTCTTCGGTGCCCAGTACCCGAGCCGTTTCAGGCCAGGGGACAGCTCGACGACGGAATTGCCTTCGTCGTAGCCCGTATTCGAGCTCCCGTTGCCGGTGGCGACGTACAAGTCCCCGCCTCGCGAGACGAAAGCCCCACCAGTACCCCAGATGCCTCCCTCGCGCTGGGTCGGCACCTGGTAGCTGACGAGTGATCCCTTACCGGTATACGGCAGGTCAACGACGTAGCCGTGGTACTGGCCGCAGTCTCCGTCGAGTCCGCCGAACTCTACGTAGATCCGGCCTCCTGCGAGGGTGAGGGCGGAGCGCTGCTGTTCGGCGGGGATGTAGTAATAGCTCGAGTAATTGGCATGCGGTGGGTCGATCTGCCTGTGCCAGAGTTCGGCGTGGGTGGTGAGGGATACGGCGACGAGCCAGTGTTTGATGTCCTGCCACTTGTTGCCGCCTACCTCGGTCTCTTCTGCGGCGAAGATCTCGTTGGTCGCCGTGTCGATGACGGGCGTCCCCGTGATACCTAGCGGATCGATGTCACCGCATCCGCCAGACAGGCCCGGGGCGGTGTCGATCGCAGACGTGCTTACGGCGGTCCCGACGTGGAGGCGCCAGAGCACCTTTCCCGTCTTGGCCTTGATTGCGTAGATGGTGTCGTTCTCCGTTCCGACGTAAACCGCTGCGTTGTACACGAGCGGCTGCCCGTAGACCGCACCATCGAGGGAGTCGTCCCACTTGGGTGCCGATGAGAGCTTGGCGATGGTCGGGTCGACGGTGTCCCTGTCGGATCGGGCGTTGCCGTACCCGTACGTCGTGAGGGCGCCGAGTGCACGCGGCGCCGGTTTGGTGGATGGGACAATCGTCGGTGCCGGCTCCGTCGTCGCCGGCGTGCCGGTCGCCGAAGCGGTCGAGCAACCCGCGGCGACAACCGCGAGTGCCACACCTACGCAACCGGCAGCGAGCCGTCGGCTCCTCTTATCGCTACGTCCTTCAGCCATGGCCGCACCTCTCGTGTTCGAGCCGCGAACTTACGGCCAGCGTAGTAACGCAACTAATCGGAGCGGGTGGCAGACGGGGTCCCTCCCGCACCTAACATCCCCGACGGTTGCGCCCGACTGGCAATCCTGTCGTCAACCCAGGTCGCATCGGACTAGAGGTCGGTGTCGAACTTCCCGCGCTCCCTCACCCTGCGAGCCCACATCGCCATTCTGACCGAGTGAGCAGAGCGACGGCTAGGGCGTTGCTCTCGGCGCAACCAAGGGCTACGGCTCGCGGGTGGAGCGGTCACCAGGCCGGTACCTCTCAAGCTATATGAGGCAGATTGATCAAGAATTTACTGTCTTCGATGTCGCCACCCACGGGAGCAGTTGGCGTGGTGCTCGACCACGGTAGTGACCGGGACAGGTGATACGGGGCGAAGAAACGTCCTCGAAGCGGACCTCTGACCTTTCCTCGGCACCTGCGGACTCTGATCCCTGCGGACCGAGCGGCCTCTATAGTTAACCATTATGTTAAGTGTGATGCCGAAACGGCCGGGCGAGGACCTCGACCTGCTCTTCGGTGCGCTCGCCGACCCCACCCGCCGGGGCATCATCGAGCGACTCGTCGTCGGTGAGGCGACGGTCACGGAGCTCGCGGCCCCCTTCTCCATCAGCCTCCCGGCGATCTCCCGGCACCTCAAGGTGCTCGAGCGCGCGTCACTCATCACCCGAAGTAAGCGAGGCCGATGTCGCAGCGCGCGACTCTCCCCGACATCGCTGGCCAGCGCGGCGACGTGGCTCTCGCGGTACGAGCGGCTCTGGGCCGAGAGCTTCGACCGGCTCGACGAGCACCTCGCTCAACTCACCTCAGAGCAGCCGACGACGCTGACCGAAACCGAAACCCAAGACCGAGACCGAGAGAGGTAGACCATGACCGCGACAACGACCCCACAGCTCGCTCTGACGCGCATCTTCAACGCGCCGCGCGCGCTCGTCTTCCAGGCGTTCACGGACCCTGACCATTTGGCGGCGTGGTGGGGCCCGATCGGCAATTCACTGCCCCGCGACGAGATCGAGTTCGACGTGCGCCCCGGCGGCTATCAGCGGTGGACGGAGGTCTTTGCAGCCGAACCCGGCATTCGGGTCCACATCCACATCGACCTCACGGACGTCGCCGACGGCGAGCTGCTCGATGGCATCATGCACGTCACTGGCCAGCTGCAGGAGGGCATCGAGCCGTTCGAGACGAGAATCCGAGTCGAGTTCCACGACGAGGGCGAAGGACGGACGCGACTCGAGATCCGCCAGTGGCTCCCCGAGCACCTGGCGTCCCCCAGCGAGGAGGGTTGGCTCGAGGGCTTCACCAAGCTGGACGCCACGCTCGCCGCCTGAGCGTGGTCGCCGCACGCAACGCCTGACCCGATGAGACTCGTGCCGTTGGCTCGGGCGCCTCGGGCGCCGCTCGTCGCGGATGCTCACAGCGCTCCTTTAGCGCCTGTCTCCGAGCTCGCGCATTACGAGCGAAGCGAGAAGAGGGCGGAGAAGAGGGCGGATCCTTCGCGCACGATCGCGCACGGATGACACTGACCGGCCGCAGTCGAGGGGCGTCGCCAGAGTCCTGACTAGGGGAAACAGCTGGAGCGGGCGACCGGGATCGAACCGGCATGGCCAGCTTGGTTGCGTCTTGGGCAGGTGGCCAGAGTTAGCCTTGAATCGTGCCAGCCGCCTGCCCAGCGCCTTGTACCTCGTGACGAGATGATCATGGTGGCGCCTCCCCGGCTCTTCGTGCCTGACCCAGATGTGCCGTCACGGCCTGACATAGGAGCGTCATGAATGTGGCACTCGTCTCAGTGCAGCTCGAGTTGCCTCAGTCGCTCCTGGGCCCGCAACTGCTCACGGGGTTCCTCTCGCCGTTCTTATCGCCGCGCGGCCGGCTGATACGACCGGTTCGTATCAGCCTTCGACAATAATACAGACACGTGTCTGATTTATTGTATAATGTGCAACGTGGATTACAGGCGACCGGTTGAGGCGCTGATCCCAGGCGTGCACGGTCGCGTTCTGGGCGTGCTGGCGCGAACCGAGAGCGAGATGACAATTCGAACCGTGGCCCGTCTCGCAGCGGCGAGTCCTCAGCAAGCCTCGGTCGTCGTCGCGCACTTAGTAGATCTCGGCGTCGTCAGCCGACGCGATGCAGGATCGTCGGCGCTTGTGAGACTCGAGCGCAATAACGCCACGGCGCAGCTCGTGCTTGCGCTCGCATGTCTTCAGGACTTGGTGATGGACCGCCTGATTGAAAGTGCGCGCGGCATCACGCCAGCGCCGGCATCGCTGCTGGTCTTTGGCTCCTTTGCACGCGGAGAGGCCACAGACACGAGCGATCTCGACGTGCTGGCCGTTCGACCGGAGCACCTCGAAGCTGACGCCTCGGAGTGGGTCGACGCGCTCGGAAGCTGGCAAGCCAACGCCCAGAAGATCGTCGGCAACCAGGTCAACCTGCTCGTGGTGTCGATCGAGGAGGTTCCGGCACTGCTGCGGCGACGCGGCGGACCATGGCGGACAATCGCTCGAGAGGGCATACCTCTCGTAGGCCCGACTCTGCCCGCCCTCCACCCAGTGGCCTGACATGCCCCGATCTCGCTCCAAGACCCGCGCCGTGAAACCCGCGGATGCCGTTGCCTACGTCGTAAAGGCCGCCGAGTTCCTTCGTGCGGCCCAGGACTCGCTTCAACTCGGAAACCGCACTGCCGCCACGGGCAACGCCGTCCACGCGGGGATCGCTGCGAGCGACGCAATCGCTGCCGCCCTTGTTGGTTCAGTGTCACAAGGGGATCACGCAGACGCTCCAGGTCATCTCGACTCGATAGGGGGAGACGCCAGGGTTGCGGCCAGGCAGCTCCGTCAGCTCCTCCCGCTGAAATCGCTGGCCGAGTACGACCCCCGGCCCATGTCGGTCACCGAGGCACGCCGCGCCGTTACCGCCGCGGAGCGACTGGTGGCCCTCGCCGAGCGCGTGGTGTCGAGGGTCGGTCGCACGTTGTGACGCGAACCCGTTGGTAGACCGCTGCTACGACCGCCAACCGACCCCGGTCGGCCAATGCCACCGAAGGCTCAAGCAGCGACGACCAGTCTCGGAGGCGGTTGCCCAGGGATCACCTTGCCCTGCATATTTCGCCCTTGCGCTCACCTGATTGTGCCATGAGTGTGCCATATTGGCATTGGACTGCCATAAAGTAAGCAGCTGACCAGGCAGAACGTGGAGCGGGCGACCGGGATCGAACCGGCATGGCCAGCTTGGAAGGTCGATTTCCGGCAATTTGGCGAGCAGGGGATTTTCGCAAAATGGCCCCTGAACTGGGAAATGAAACATCCGTTCGGTAGCGCTCGAGACCGCTTTTGACCCCTGCTTCGCGCACGCTCGCGCACGATCGCGCACGAAATCAGGGTCTCGAGTGTCGTCCCGGTGATCCCGATCGCAGGCGGGCAGCGTCGAGGCTGTTGGCGTCGCTCCGCCCGAGCGCGCTCTAGGCTTACACCTGTGGCATTGACAGTACGTGTCCCCGAGGAGTTGGCCCGAAGGGTCGAGGAGGTGGCCGCGGCGCGCCACCAGTCTCCCGAGGAAGTCGCGCTGGCGGCGATCGAAGCTCAGCTGCCACCCCGTCGTAGTTTGAGCTTCTCCGCTGTCGGATCCTCCGGTGCGACCGCCGGAGATGCTGGTCGCCGCCATCGCGAGGTCATCGCCGAAATCCTCGAAAACAAGACCGCGCGCGACATCTAAGGACAGTCGATGCTCGTCGTCGATACCGGCGTGCTCTTTGCTGTCGCTGACGCTGCCGACCAGGATCACGCGGCGAGTGACGAGCTCCTGGCGAGTCGACCGGCCCGGGAACTCCTCGTCCCCACGCCTGTCATCGTTGAAGCCTCCTGGCTCATCGAATCCCGCCTGGGTCCCCGCGCCGAGGCGGCCTTCTTGATGTCCCTAGCCGCTGGCGAGCTCGTCCGAGTCGACCTTCTCGATCAAGACTGGGATCGCGTCGTGGAGCTAGTCGTGCAGTACGCGGACCTCGGCTTGGGGCTTGTAGACGCCAGCGTGGTGGCCGTAGCCGAGCGGTACCAGACTGCGACCCTCGCGACGCTCAACCATCGAGATTTTGGCGTTGTACGCCCGCGGCACGTCGACGCCTTCGAGCTGCTTCCCTAGAGCGAGAACTCATTGGGGTAGCTGAACTTGGGCGGGACGTCCCGTTACCCTGCACCGCGCGCCGCGGCACCCGAAACCGTCTCGACCTTCCGGTGACGGCGTGCCGTGGTGGCGATTCGCGCTCCTGGGCTAGATCGAGCGTTTCGGGACGCCCGTGTCTGCAGTCGAGGAGGCCTCCGGCAGGGCCGCCGGACGCTGAGGCTGGCGTGGTTACGCCTTGAAAGTGCGATCGGGTTCGTCTTCGGCGTCTTTCCAGCCTTACTAGGTGCCATTGACCTGGGCTTCTTTCCACACGGTTCGAGACGTTGTGCTGTCGTACGGTCGCGTGGATTGCCAAAAGTGATTGCCAAGACGGCGGTCGCGGCCCTCGTCTCGCCCGCCTCAGGATCGCCGGTGTGCCAGTCGGTGTTCTAGACAGCCACCCACGATGCTTGTAGCTATCGGGGTCGGCAATCCGGCGTAGGTCGCACTCCCGCGGCTCCAGTCCATACGCCGACACAGCAACCGCCACGCGCTCATCGACGTCGAGCACGCACGCCCAGGCGCTGTCAATGCGGTGGAAGCTCGCTTCACGTTCCACGCCATCGCACAACACGGACGTTCGGTCCCACAACGCCAAGCCCAGGTCTTCGGCGAGCCGCAGGTTTTCGTCCAATACCCGCACTAGCTCAGGGCCATTGCGACGCAGCTGTCGCATTGACTCATCATCAATGGTTAGGGCATTAATCAGTGCGAATCCGGCTGCGTCGGTGACTCCATGCGGCCCATATGGCGCTCCGGAGAGCTTCGCGACGGTGTGAACAGCAACGATCACCGGACCAACCGGATTGCGGTGCGCGAGCATCACGTAGAAAACCGGGTCGCGAGCGCGGTCGCTGCTGCACCCTTCGCTCGACGCCTGGACCCACGTGCCGAGCTCGCGGCTTCCGATGAACGAAGGTCCCAGGCCGTAGATCGGAAAATCGAGATCTCGCGGCAGGCGGAAGCAGGCTCGCCGTCTCGGCAACAGTCGCTCTATGACCTCGACCACTGACGCAGTCTGACAGGCATGCGCGCGGGCGAGTCAGTTACCCCGGAACGTCGCACAGAGTTCCGGTCCGTCCACAACGACGCGTGCTGCCCGAGCGACCGCTTAGGCTGTTATTGAAAGCCGTCAGCTCGCGGCTCGGGCGGAACGGGGAGCCTGGCGCCAGGGCGTGTTCGGAGTAGCGCGTTACGAACGAGCGCTATCAGTGCTACGCATCGAAAACGTACGCTCGACCGGCCCAGTCGGCGTGTTGGGGAGCACCCGCCATTGCCATGTTGTTCGAGATGGCAACCGAGGTCCCGAAAACGTCTCCCTGCGCAGTGTCGCTGCCCTTCAGCTCGGCCGTCTGCTTCCACCCGGTGGTCGCTTTCGCAAAGACGTACGCACGGCCGGTGTCCTCGCGGTATCCGGGAGCGCCCACCACGAGGGTCGTGCCAGAAACGGCGACCGCACGCCCTAGATCGTCGTCGCTAAGAGTGTCGTTGGCCTTCAGCTCGGCCGTCTCCTGCCATCCGGTCTTCGTCTTAGTGAAGACGTAGGCCCGGCCGGCGCCGATTGCCTGGCCAGGGTCGCCAACTGCCACGATGGTGCTCGAGACAGCGACAGACGCCCCGAACGAGTCGAGGGCAGCCGGGCTCTTAGCCTTCAGCTCGGCTGCCTGCGTCCACCCGGAAGTCGCCTTGGTGAACACGTAAGCCTTGCCGGGGGGCCCCAATGGGTCAGGGGCGCCCACGGCGACGGTCGTGCCCGAAATCGCCACGGAACTCCCGAACTCATCCCCGAGGTCACCGCCGACCGCTGGATGCGCGGACTTGAGCTCGGCGACCTGCCTCCATCCGCTGCTCGTCTTGGTGAAGACGTACGCCCGTCCGGCGTCTTTGGCGTGGCCGGGCGCACCGATGACGATGGTCGTGCCCGAAATCGCCACGGAACCGCCGAACTGGTCACCGTATTCGTTGCTGGTCGAACTGCCGATCGTGTCCGAACCCTTCAGCTCAGCGGTTTGCGTCCAGCCGGAGGACGTTTTCGTGAAGACGTACGCTCGGCCGGCGAGCTTCGATGTGCCAGGTGCGCCTACAACTGCCACCGAGCCCGCAATCGCAACTGACAAGCCGAAGAAGCCGCCGCTGCTCGCCTTCAGCTCTGCAGCCTGCTTCCAGCCGGATGTCGACGCAGTGAAGACGTACACCAGGCCGGCGCCCTTGGCTGTGCCAGGTGCGCCTACAACTGCCACCGAGCCCGCAATCGCAACTGACAAGCCGAATTCCCCGTCAGAAGCAGTCTTGCTCGCCTTCAGTTCGCTTACCTGTTTGCCGATCGACCTCGAGGTCGGCGGAGTTGTGGCCGCCGCCGCAGTCCCGTCCACGAACAGTGGAACGAAGATAGCCAACGCGACGAGCCTCGACAGTCTGGCCATCTCGGAGCTTCCCCTCTGTAGTCGGTAACCGGCACAACGCGGCGTCTCCGACGAGGACAGCGTTCCAACCTCTAGCCCGACCAGCCTAACGGGGAGGCTGGTGTTGGCGTATTCATCCGGGTCGGTGTAACACGAGCATGGAGGGAGCCACACCGCTGCATAATCCGGCCTACGCCTCGGCGAGTGCGCAGCGCTGACACGAGACCACGTCGACCTCCTGCGCCGAACGATCGCCGTCACGCAGCAGGCTCAGCGCGTCGCCGGTGTCGGAAGGGTGCTCGGAGAGTCCAAGAGTGACGCCGGCAGGAGGACGGTTGCAATCCCTCGTGTCTTGGTGTCAGTGCTCGACGATCACCTGGCACGCTTCGTCTGCCCGGAGGCGGACGCGTTGGTCTTCGTCGGTGATCGGGGCGGGCCGCTCGAGCGCTCCAACTGGTCGGCCTGTTTCGGTCTTGCGCGACAGGCGACCGGCCTCGAGGAGCTCCGCTTCCATGATCTCCGCCACTTCGCCGGGACCATGGCGGCACAGACTGGCGCAACCACAAGAGAGCCCATGAGCCGGCTTGGCCACTCAAGTCCACGTGCCGCCCTGCGGTACCAACACGCGACCAGTGAGCGCGACGTCGCGATCGCGGATGGTCTCGACGACCTCGTCGCGGATGCTCACCGCGCTCCCTTAGCGCCTGTCTCCGAGCTCGCGGATTACGAGCGAAGCGAGGAGAGGGCAGAGGAGGGGGACGATCCTTCGCGCACGAGCGCGCACGAGGGCGCACGGATGAAGCGGAGCGGCCGGAACTGAGGGGCATTGCTAGGGGTCTGACCAGGGAACTAATCGGAGCGGGCGACCGGGATCGAACCGGCATGGCCAGCTTGGAAGGCTGGAGCTCTACCATTGAGCTACGCCCGCGGGGCTGCATCACGCTAGCCGCGGATGAGGTGGCCGACGTGCTCGACCAGCTGCTGGATCTCTTCCTCGGAGTTGTACGCGTGAGGGGATGCGCGCACCGCGGCAGACAGGCCGCGCTGCTCCATGTCGAGACGAGCCCACGGTGCTTCGGTAACGGAGACGTTGATACCTGTCGCAGCGAGCGATTCCTGGACAGACGAGCAGTCGTGGCTCGGCACCGTGAACGTGACGATTCCTGATCGCCTCGTCCCGCCGTCATGCACGTCAGCGCCGATCTCCACGAGCGCGCTCCGCAAGCCCTCTGCCAACTGGTTGATCCGCTCGGCGATGAGCGGGATCCCGATGGCGAGCGCGTAGTCGACGGCCACACCGAGACCGAGCCTCGCCGCGTAAGAGGTCTCGAACTCGTCGAATCGCCTTGCCCTCTCGGCGAGCTCGTAACGCCTCTCGTCCACCCAAGTGGCAGATCTTCCGTCAATGCCAGGAGGACACATCCGCTCGGACCACTCGGGCGCGACGAACAGCCAACCCGTGCCCCGGGGGCCCCGAAGCCACTTACGTCCCGTACCAGTCGCCACGTCACAACCGATAGCAGGGAGGTCCATCACCAATTGTCCGGCGGACTGGCAGGCATCGAGGAATAAGGGCACCCCGGCAGATCGCGCACGCAAACCGACCTCAGCCACCGGGTTCACCAGTCCGCGATGGGTCCCGACATGAGTGGCAGTCACCATTCGCACGTCGCTGTCGAGGCGCCGGTCGAGCTCGTCGAGGTCTAGCGAGCCGTCGGCGGTCGATTCGACAGCTTCGATGGTCACACCGAAGCTGTCTTGTGCTTGCAGAAGAGAGAGGTAGTGGCTGTTGTAAGCGGCACGATCGACGAGGATCCGCCCGCCGCCGTCGAACCACCCGCCGAGTGCAAGGCCCCAGAAGGCCTTCGTCCATGAGGCGGTGTCGCTCTGCGTCAGTGCCACGTCCAGGGGGTCCACTCCGAGGAGGCGAGCGACCGAAGCGCCCGCAGCCACGAGCGCGCCGTTGGAAACAGCTGCGGCCTCGTAGCCACCCACGCGAGCTTCCAGCCGGAGGTGCTCAACGACTGCGTCGACAACGGGATCGGGCGACAGCGCGGCGCCTGCGTTGTTGAGGTGGGAAACAAGCTCGCAACCCGGCGTGTCGGCTCGCAACCGAGCAAGGTCAAGCGGCATCGAAGAAGTCTCGCATAAGAGGCCGCGGCTACTGCCCTTGCGTCAGCATCACTTTCGCAGCTCTCGCGACCGTCACCAGCTCGTCGTCGGACACCTCGGCGCAGAACTCGTGGCGCATCTCTGGAGGCCAGAAGCTCTTGAGGTGCGCTGCGGTGGCCTCCGCTGCCTCGTCAGTACTCAGGTAGCTGAAGTTCGCCGCGATCTGGTTGGCCATCCGCACGAGGTCCTGCGTCGTCATTGGCCGGGGCCGGATCAGGTGCCGACGAGCGACGCGACACGCTCGCCGGCGTCATCGGCGAGAGGCGTCGCCTGAGGCCGCACCTGGACTGCGGTGACCTTGTATTCAGGGCAATTCGTTGCCCAGTCCGAGAACTCGGTCGTCACGACGTTCGCTCCCGTGGCGGGGTAGTGGAAGGTCGTATAGACGACCCCTTGCGGAACCCGGTCGGTGATGTGTGCTTGAAGCTGGGTCTCGCCGATCCTGCTCGAGAGCGCGACGAGCGCGCCGTCGACAACGCCTCGTTCCTCCGCGTCAGCCGGGTGCATCTCGAGTACGTCGGCTTCGTGCCACATGACGTTGTCCGTCCGCCGCGTCTGTGCGCCGACGTTGTACTGGCTGAGGATCCGGCCGGTCGTGAGCAAGAGGGGGAATCGCCGGTTCGCCCGCTCGTCGGTCGGGATGAAGGGGGTTTCGACGAAGTGGCCCTTGCCACGCACGAACGTGCCGACGTGCATGATCGGTGTACCGAGGGGCGCCGCGTCGTTGCAAGGCCACTGGAGGCCGCCGGTCTCGTCGAGCTTGGCGAACGAGACGCCGGCGAACGTTGGCGTAGTCGCGGCGATCTCATCCATGATCTCGCTCGAAGCCGCATACGACATCGGATAGCCGAGAGCTGTCGAGAGCTCGCAGACGACCTCCCACTCTTGCTTGCCGGACTTCGGCGCCATCACGGGGCGGACCCGGTTGATGCGGCGCTCGGCGTTGGTGAACGTCCCGTCTTTCTCGAGAAACGAAGTCCCCGGCAAGAACACATGCGCGAACGCTGCCGTCTCGTTCAAGAAGAGGTCTTGGACGACGACGAACTCAAGCGCGCCGAGAGCGGCCTTCACATGCTTGGTGTTCGGGTCGGACTGGGCGATGTCCTCTCCTTGCACGAAGAGTGCCTTGAAGCTCCCTTCGACAGCGCCGTCGAGCATGTTCGGTATCCGGAGGCCCGGCTCNNGGGAACGAGCCCATATCGCACGAGCCCTGGACGTTGTTCTGGCCTCGCAGCGGATTGACGCCGACGCCCTTCCGGCCGATGTTCCCTGTCGCCATGGCGAGGTTCGCCATCCCCATGACCATCGTGGAGCCTTGCGAGTGCTCGGTGACCCCGAGGCCGTAGTAGATGGCGGCATTGCGCGCTGTCGCGTAGAGCCGTGCCACGGCGCGTACCTCCGCTGCCGGGACCCCGGTCGCTTCCTCGGTCGCTTCCGGGGAGTACTCGGGATCCGCGATGAAGGCCGCCCAGCGATCGAAGGCCTCGGTCTCGCAGCGGCTTGCGACGAACTCCGCGTCGAGGAGTCCCTCGGTCACGATCACGTTTGCGAGGGCGTTCACGATCGCCACGTTGGTTCCCGGCCGCAGTGCCAGGTGATGCGCGGCGTTGACGTGCGGGCTGCGTACGAGGTCGATCCGCCGGGGGTCGATGATCGCGAGGGTTGCTCCTTCGCGCAGCCGCCTCTTCATCCGTGAAGCGAACACCGGGTGGGCGTCTGTCGGGTTGGCGCCGATGATGACTATGACGTCGGCCTCGTCGACCGAGGCGAAGTCCTGCGTCCCGGCCGAGGTGCCGAAGGTCTGCTTCAGCCCAAAACCGGTGGGGGAGTGACATACCCGCGCGCAGGTGTCGATGTTGTTGTTGTGAAAGGCGGCGCGCACCATCTTCTGCACGACGAAGACCTCTTCGTTGGTGCACCGCGACGAGCTGATGCCGCCGATCGAGCCCGTGCCATGGAGCTGCTGGATCTCGCTCAAGCGCGCTGCCGTGTGGGCAATCGCCTCGACCCAGCTCACTTCTTTCCACGGGTCGGTGATTCGATCGCGGACCATCGGGCTGAGGACACGGTCTTTGTGGGTGGCGTAGCCCCAAGCAAAGCGGCCCTTCACACACGAGTGGCCTTCGTTCGCCCCGCCGCCCTTGTACGGAACCATCCGGACGACCTCGTCACCGCGCAGCTCTGCCTTGAACGAACAGCCGACGCCGCAGTAGGCGCAAGTGGTCAACACGGTGCGCTTGGGCAATCCGAGGGTGATGATGCTCTTTTCCTCGAGCGTTGCAGTCGGACACACCTGGACACAGGCGCCGCACGAGACGCACTCGGAGTCGAAGAAGTTGCCCGCCGGGCCCGGCGCGACGACCGAGCCGAACCCCCGGCCGGCGATCGTGAGGGCGAAGGTCCCCTGGGTCTCCTCGCATGCGCGCACACAACGGGAGCAGACGATGCACTTTGCCGGATCGAAACTGAAATAGGGGTTGCTCTCATCGATCGCCGCGTCGAGGTGGTTGTCTCCGGCGTAGCCGTAGCGAACGTCGCGAAGTCCCACGGTGCCTGCCATGTCCTGTAGTTCGCAGTCCCCGTTCGCCGAGCACGTCAGGCAATCGAGAGGGTGATCGGAGATGTAGAGCTCCATCACGCC